>JAZRCO010000094.1:0-3170 GCA_045659855.1 Eubacteriales bacterium
CTTTCTTGCGCGCCTTTACGGTTGGAAAACCTCGGGCGATACAAGATGGGATAGAGAATTTGATTCCCAGTACAGTGCCCTTATCGTAACCGATCCCGAGCTTACAAAATATGTAAGCAACTTTATCTCTAGCCCTCAAGCCGGCAACAAGATGGTTCCCGGAAATCTTAGCACAATTTGTGATAAGGTGGGTAGAGAGCCATTTAAGGAAGCATTCCCTGATTTTATATATAGCAAGGCAATTCTTAAGCAGTACGATATTACCGACCCCGTTGAGCAAACGTATCTTTTCTGCACGGTTACGTATCCATTTAAGGAAAAACAGCTCAACTTCAGCTTTATAATTTATGAGGATAGAGCATTTATGGCTCTCAATAACGGTGGACCGAAAAGAACGGGCGGATGCTACGTAGCGACTGCGGTTTACGGCTCGTACGATTGCCCACAGGTTTGGACACTCCGTAGATATAGAGATGAAACTCTTGCAAGAACGTGGTACGGAAGACTCTTTATTAAGCTTTATTACAAGATTAGCCCAAGACTTGTTGCAAAATACGGCAACACAAGCTTCTTCCAAAGAAAGATTAAGGCACGTCTTGATAAAATGGTTGCTAAGCTTAATGAAAAGGGCTTTGACGATACACCATACTACAACGAATAATCAAAAAGCGCTTGGTTTTCCAAGCGCTTTTTTAAAACCTATTGAAAAATTTGTTCGCATATGATACAATAAAAATATAAATATTTTTAGGAGTTAATTATGTTTGTTTGTACAACCCAAGGCAAGCCCTGGCAGGAGCTTGCAAAATCAAATAAAAAGGGCGTAGAGCTTCGCGTTGGCGAGGAAATGCAAGAAATTCGTGGATTTGGTACTTGCTTTAGTGAGCTTGGCGCACTTGCCCTTGCTAGCATTCCAAATGATGAAAAGAAGGCTTTCCTTGACGAGCTTTTTGACGAGGATAAGTGCAATTTCAACTATTGCCGTACCCCTATGGGCGCAAGCGATTTTTCAACCGATTTTTATTCATATAACGAAACCGACGGCGACTTTGAGATGAAAAACTTCTCAATCGAAAGAGATAAAAAGCTCTTGCTTCCTCTTATTTTAGAGGGCGTTAAGCGCCAAAAGGATATGCAAATGTTCGCATCTCCTTGGTGTCCGCCTCTTTGGCTCAAAACACGCAGAGCATATAGCAACGGCACGTTTAGAATGGAGAAGGCATATCTTGACGCATATGCGCTTTACTTTAAAAAATACATAGAGGCTTATAAGAGCGAGGGCGTTCCTCTCGTTCACGTTTGCCCACAAAACGAGCCTTGCTCAAATCAGGTTTTCCCATCCTGTGTATGGAAGGGCTATGAGCTTGCCGAATTTATCGGTGGCTATCTCGGAGAGGCAATTAAGGATACAGGTGTCGACATAATGTTCGGTACTATCAACGGACCCGAGGGAGATGATCGTTTTTCTTGGACAAGATATAGCGATTATCTCGGATATGCTATGCAGGACGAGAGAGCAAGAAAATATATCAAGGCAGTAGGCTATCAATGGGCAGGTAAGTTCGCCTTGCCACAAACACGCGATGATTATCCCGACCTTGAGCTTATCCAAACCGAGAGCCAATGCGGTGGCGGTAGCAATTCTTGGTGGGAAATGATGCAAATTGCAGCCCTTATGCGCCACTATTTCCGTTTCGGTGCAAGCGCATACGTATATTGGAATATCGCACTTGAGGGCGATAGCTCAAGCACGTGGGGATGGCGTCAAAACTCACTTCTTCACGTAGTGGACGGAAAGGGAATATATACCCCCGAATTCTATCTTATGAAGCACTATTCACACTTTGTAAAGCGCGGTGCAAAATACGTTCTTTTGAAGGGCGAGCACGCAAGCTGCTGCTCAGCATTTAGAAATCCAAACGGAGAACTCGTTGTTGTAGTTCAAAACCCTTACAAGGACGAAATCACAATAACCTTAGAGGGCGACTCATACACAATCCCTGCAAATTCCGTTGCGACAATAACCAAATAATCAAACAAAAAATCAGGCGTATAGCCTGATTTTTTTATTTTGAATGATATCCCTTTCCGTGAATGAGCTCGGAAAGTGTAATGCTCACCTCTTGCTCACCTGCTACGATTTTGTAAGTGCCACCAACCTTGAAGTCGGGCAAGGTAACCATCACGGAAACAAATTGCTTTTCGCTTGTATGAGAGAAAATAAGCTCGTTTCCGCTATATATTTTAAGCTCGCTACCTGCGGGCACGGTTTGCTCAAAATTGTGTAGAATTGCGCCCTGTGTGCCCTCGGAGAAGTTCATTGCCATACCGGGAGAGCCGATTGCGATAAACGTTCCACCCGTTGCACTTGCACTTAAATCATAGTCAAACGGACCGTTTTTGTTGTTGGTAGGACCTTCAACAACCGTAACGCCACCGCTAACATTTATTGTGCCGTTAGAGTCAACTCCGTCGCCCTTTGCGTTTACGTAGGTTTCACCGCCCGAAATATCAATTGCGCATTTTATGCTTTGGTCAAATTCGTCGTTTTGCCCCTCGCTATCCTTACCGCCACCTGCGTTAATTCCGTCATCGTTTGCGTATATTTTGTGCTTTCCACCGCTAATCACAACGCGCTGAGCCTCAAGTCCCTCGTAGCTTTTTGTTACGGAGATTTCACCGCCTGTTGCAAAAATCGTTTGGTCTGCGTGTATTGCATCGTCGCTACACGAAATAGAGAGCTTTCCGCCCGAAACTAGCACCGAATCACCCGAGTGAACTCCGTCCTCGGAGCTATTTATCGACACGTCCCCACTCAAAATAGCGATACTGCTATCAGATTTAAAGCCCTTCATTGATGCTGAGTCAGAAGAACCAACACCCGAGCTTATAGTTGCTTTTACATTGTCAATTGAAATTGCGCCCGTTGCGTCGAAGGCATCAAGCCCACTTGTAACGGTGATTTCCCCACCCTCGCAGTAGATAAATCCGTTGTCGGTAGCGCCCGACTGTGCGTGAATTCCGTCCTTGCCTGCTGTGAGATCGAGTTTAGAATTTAAGGTGCGAATGCTATCCTTTGCACAAAGCACGTGCGATGATGCATTAACGGAAAGTGAAAGAGAAGTGATTTTGAGATTTCCCTTGCTTTCAATTCCGTTTCCGTGCTCGGT
>JAZRCO010000095.1:0-1993 GCA_045659855.1 Eubacteriales bacterium
TGCGCTCCTCAAAAAGCCAAAAATTTTGATTTTGGACGACTCCACGAGTGCGGTTGATATGGCAACTGAAGCAAGAATTAGAGAGGCATTCAAAAACAGTCTTGACGACTCCACAAAGATTATTATTGCTCAGCGTATCAACTCCGTTAAGGATGCCGATGAAATCATCGTGCTTGACGAGGGCAAAATCACGGGTGTTGGAACTCACGAATACTTGCTTGCGAACAACACCGAATATCAAGAAATATACTACTCACAAATGGATAAGAAGGAGGAGAATAAGTAATGGCTGCAAGAACTTTAGAAGAGCTTCAAAAGCAATATGCCGGTAAATCCTCCAAAATGCACAAGCCAGGTATGGGGGGCGGTCCTGGTCCTAGAGGCAGAGGCCCCGGTGTTAGAGCAAAGGGCAAGCCCGCCGATACTAAAAAAACCATCAGCCGCTTGCTTTCCTATATAGCAAAGTACAAATTTAGACTTGTTTTGGTGCTTGTGTGTATGTTCTTTAACACGCTTGCATCCTTAACAGGTGGATATATTCTTCGTCCTGTTATAAATGCCTTAGTAGGTCAAGCCGAACTAAAATTTTTAGGTATTACTTTTGATAATCCTCTTGAATATTTGGCGCTAATTTTGAGCGTTATTGCATGTGTTTATCTCTGTGGAATAGTTGCCAACTATCTTCAGGCAAGATTAATGCTTTCCGTTTCTATGAATGCTATTGAAAATCTTAGAAACGACCTCTTTAAAAAGGTGCAAAAGCTTCCCGTAAGAGCATTTGATAGCGATAGCAACGGTACGATAATGAGTAGCTTTACCAACGATATCGATAACATCGATATGATGCTTCATAATACGGTTGTGAATCTTATATCGGGTGCGATCACGCTTGTCGGCACGTTGGGTATGATGATTTATACTAATATTTGGCTCACCTTGATAACGGTGGTCTTTATCCCGTTGTTTATGTTCCTTGCAGGTCAAATAGCAATGAGATCCTCCAAATATTATGTTGGTCAGCAGGCGGCTCTTGCTGCAATAAACGGATATATCGAGGAGTCCGTAACAGGACAAAAGGTTGTTAAGGTGTTTAACCACGAGGCGATATGCATTGAGGAGTTTAATGCACTTAACGACGATATGAGGGATAAGCAGTTCAAGGCACAGTTCTACGGCGGAATAATGGGTCCCATCCTTGGAAACACGAGCCAAATAAGCTATGCGATAACAGCTGGTATTGGCGGCTTGCTTTGTGTTCTTAACGGCTTTGACGTTGGTGGACTTTCAGTTTTCGTTAACTATTCGAGACAGTTTTCTATGCCCATCAATATGATTTCTCAGCAAATGAGCACTATCTTCTCAGCTCTTGCGGGTGCTGAGCGAGTATTTTCACTTATGGATAGAGAGCCCGAAGTTCAGTCCTTCGGCGAGGTTCATTCAGCTGATTCTATCAAGGGTGACGTGGTCCTTGAAAACGTAACCTTTGGATACACTCCCGATAAAACTGTTCTTAAGAATATTTCTCTCTACGCTCATCCCGGACAAAAGATCGCGTTTGTTGGATCGACCGGTGCGGGAAAGACCACAATAACCAATTTGCTCAATCGCTTTTACGATATTGAATCGGGAAGCATAACGATTGACGGAGTTGATATCAAAAATTATGAGCTTTCCGAGCTGAGAAAGAATATCGCAATGGTTCTTCAGGACACGCATTTGTTCACGGGAACTATTATGGAAAATATCCGTTACGGTAGACTTGACGCCACTGACGAGGAGGTTATCGCCGCGGCTAAAACTGCTAGTGCCCATAGCTTTATCAACCGTTTGTCCGATGGATATAACACGGTTATCGAGGGTGACGGAGCAAATCTTTCACAGGGTCAACGTCAGCTTCTCAACATTGCCCGTGCGGCACTTTCCAAAGCGCCCATACTCGTTTTGGATGAAGCGACAAGCTCCGTCGATACAAGAACGGAGCGCCATATCGAGC
>JAZRCO010000096.1:0-17856 GCA_045659855.1 Eubacteriales bacterium
CACCCCGATTCCGACCACTGCGGAGGTCTTACCAAGGTTCTTAACGACTTTGTCGTTGAGGAGGTTTGGATATCTAAAAACACAAGCAAAAGCACCTCTGCATATACTAATTTTACATCTGCTATACGCAGTGAGGGCTTAACCGCAAAAAAGCCAAATGAAGGTACTGTATACACTTACGAATATTTGACGCTTACAGTTCTCTACTCGCAGATCGGCTCTGATTCCAACAACTCGTCCATCGTTATAATGCTCGAATACGGAAGCTTCAAGTTCCTCTTTATGGGCGATGCGGGCACTGAGGTAGAAGAAAAGCTCATAAGCTCCGGAGCAGATCTCAGCTGTGACGTTCTCAAGGTAGGTCATCACGGCAGTAAATATTCAAGCTCCTCATCCTTCCTCAACGCAACCGGCGCAAGCTACGGCGTAATCTGTGTAGGAAGCAATTCATACGGTCATCCCACCTCAGAAGCGTTGAACAGATTGTCTGCTGCAAAAATCTCCACCTACCGCACCGATAAAAACGGTAACGTTGTCTTTTCAACTAACGGCGAAACCATGACTATCCCCGGAGGTAGCTCCGTAAGTGGAGGCTCGGGCTCAGGATTAACCCCCGGCGGTTCATCATCGGGTGGCTCTTCAAGTTCAAGTGAATATTTTATCGGCAACACCGAAACAAAGGTATTCCATCTACCCACCTGTCCTAATTTGCCCGCGGCATCCAAGCAAAACGTAATGTATAACTATTCTTGGATCGTCAACATAGCAGGCTATACTCCCTGCGGACGTTGCTTGAGCAATTATTCTTCGGGAACCGTCTACTACATCGCAAATACCGAGTCCAAGGTATATCACCTGCCAACCTGTAGCTATTTGCCTGCATCCTCTAAGCAAAAGATAATCTACAGCACCTCTGGATATACTCCATGCGGACACTGCATAAATTAGTTTGATAAACATAAACAAGCGAGTCAATTATGACCCGCTTGTTGTTTTTATATTCAAAATTCCATTTGCCGTTTGGTAAAAGCAAGACCGTTCCGTATTTAATCGGCAACCTTTTCTCTGATATTGATCTTACCGAGCGCGTTCACGTCATCAATGATAATCTCGCCTATTCCGTCGGAACAAACGTAGCCGCTATAGACATTCTTTACGGACATGATTTCACCGATAATATCTGCCTCAACCTCGCTTCTTTCAAATGATAAATCGCAATCTATCATCTTACAATTTATAAGCTTGAGTCCCTTGCAGTAGCAAAGCGGCTGTGTACCGATAATGGTGCAGTTCTCAAAGGTTATATTCTCCGAATACCACGCAAGATATTCACCCTTGACGATACTGTTCTTGACCACGATGTTTTTTGCGTGCCAAAATGCGTCCTTGGTGTCAAAATTACAGTTTTCGAATATAGAGTTTTCTATGTACTGGAAGGAATACTTTCCCTTGAGAGTCGAATCCTTCATATCGAGCCCCGTTGCTTGGAGCATAAAATACTCACCCTCAAAGGACGTATTGCTTATTTTTATGCCGTGCGAAAACCAACCGAACTCCACGCTTTTGACGTTGCAGCCACTAATTCTTATATCCCTACACTCACGAAGCGCTTTGATTCCGTGAAGCTTTGAATCAACGATGTCTATATCACAAGAATACCAAAGTGCCGCGCGGCAAAGCTCGGTCATCTCGCTATTTATAATTTTTACTCCCTCGTCGTGCCAAAGGGGATAGCGCAAATTAAAAAACACTCGCTCGCACTCGATATTTCTTCCCTCCTTGAGGGCACTCTCGCCGTCCTCCTCACCGTCAAAGGAACATTCAACTATCCTTGCACCGTCAATAGCGTACAACGCACGCTCCTCTCCAAAGCGTCTATTTTCGTATATTTTCATACGGCACCTCCGAAAACAAAACTAATACAGTCATATGATAACATACAAATCACCTTTTTTCAACACTTATTTTATTGACAAAGTGTATATTTTATAGTATTATTAGATTGAGAAAATATGTTCACACAAGGTGGTGAAATAATGAAAGTAAATAAAGATCTAAAGGGCTGGCTATATCTCGCTCCCGCATTCATCTTCATTGCGGTGTTTATGATATATCCCCTCATCGACGTTTTTATATACTCCTTTGAGGAGGGCTTTAGCTTTGCCTCGGGAAAGGCATTCGGCATCGGTATCTATAACTACCAATACGTTTTGCGCGATCCCTTCTTTATGCAGGCGCTCAAGAACACCTTTATCCTCGTTGCGATAACGGTACCCGCATCAACGGTGCTCGCCCTTGTCATATCCCTCGGCCTTTCATCGATTAAGATTATCAGAAAAGCATATCAGACGATATTCTTTCTTCCATACGTCACCAACACCCTGGCGGTGGGACTTGTTTTTATGATCCTCTTCAAGAAAACGCCCTACAGCGACGGTTTGGTAAATGCAATCATTACCGCACTCGGCGGTAGCGCAATCGATTTCATCGACGGTGCTTATTGGTCGAAGATGCTCGTTTTGTGCCTTTATACCGTGTGGATCGTTCTTCCCTTTAAGATTTTGATCCTCACGAGCGCGCTCGCATCGGTGGATAAAACTCTCTATCAGGCAGCGGCGGTTGACGGAACACCCTCAAACAAGCTGTTTTGGAAGATAACCCTGCCGATGATCTCCCCCACGATATCCTATCTCGTTATCACGGGCTTTATCGGCGCTTTCAAGGCGTATAGCGACGCAGTTGCGCTTTTCGGCACGAATCTCAACACCGCCGAAATGAACACCATCGTTGGCTACATCTACGATATGCTCTACGGAGACGGAGGAGGATACCCCTCGTTTGCATCCGCCGCGGCTATAATTTTGTTCTGCATCGTGCTCACCATCACCTGCATCAACCTCATCGTGAGCAAAAAGCACGTGCATTACGGAAAGTGAGGTGCGACGATGAAGGACTACAAAAAAATAAAAAAGACTGCCTGCATTGTCGGCGCACTCAAAAAAGCAAGTATATATTTCGGTCTTTCGCTTTGGGCGATAGCCGTGCTCTTCCCATTCTATTGGATGGTGCAAAACTCCCTTAAGAGCTTTTCGGAATACAGCTCCGAGAGCATTCCGAAATTCTTCCCCTCGATAGTAACGTTTGCGAACTATCTCGACGTTTTCACGGCGGTTCCGCTTGCGAGATATCTTCTCAACACGCTCATCTTCACTGTGGCAACGACGCTCCTTATGCTCGCGGTCATCGTGCTTGCCGCATTCGCGTTTGCAAGACTTGATTTCAAGGGCAAAAATCTTGCGTTCACGCTGTTTTTGTCACTTATGATGATACCCAACGAGCTTGTGATAATCACAAACTTCGTAACGGTTACCGATATGAACCTCAGAAATACCTTCCTTGGACTCATTCTTCCCTCGGTAACCTCGATATTCTATTTGTATTTGCTCAAGGAAAACTTTGCGCAAATTCCCGACGAGCTCTATCTCGCCGCGCAAGTGGATGGCTCCACCGACTTTAATTATCTTATCAAGGTAATGCTCCCGATCTCGAGTCCCACGGTCGTAACCATACTGATTCTCAAGGTCATCGAGTGCTGGAACTCCTACGTTTGGCCCCGTCTTATTACCGACGAGGAGGCATATTTCCTCGTTTCCAACGGAATCCAAGCGATAAGAGAGAGCGGCTTCGGTAGAGAAAATATCCCCGCTATGATGGCAGCAGTAACTGTAATTTCACTTCCCCTTATAGCATTGTTCCTTATCTTCAAGGACAAGATAATGGAGGGTGTTTCGAGAGGAGGCACCAAAGGATGAAAATTTTTACTAAAATAATATCGGTATTTCTCCTTCTCGCCTTGTTGAGCTCGGTAGCATCCCTCGTGGGCTGTCACCAAAGAACGGGCGGAAGCACTCTTGCCGTTCCCGATGAGTTTGACACCTCAAGGCAATATGAGATAACCTTTTGGGCAAAAAACGAAAACAACCTTACCCAACGCCAAATATACCAAAGGGCGATCGATGAATTCGAAAAGCTCTATCCGAACATCAAGGTCACTATTCGAAACTTCACCGACTACGGTGAGATCTATAACAACGTAATAACGAACATCGCAACCGATACAACGCCAAACGTGTGCATCACGTATCCCGACCATATAGCGACCTATATGGAGGGTGAAAACGTGGTGGCATCTCTGGATTCCCTTATTGCGCACGAAAAATACGGTCTTGGCGGCTCGGAGCTTGCTTTCGACTCCCCCACGGTGCAGGAGATCATTCCCGAATTTCTTAACGAGGGAAAAATCAACGGAGTACAGTATGCGCTCCCCTATATGCGCTCCACCGAGGCGTGCTACGTCAATAGGGACATGGTCGAGGCGCTCGGCTTTGAGCTTCCCGAGGTGTTGACGTGGGAATTTGTTTGGGAGGTCAGCGAATACGCGCTCTCGCTTGGCAAGGATGCAAGCGGTAATTATATTGCAAACGGTCAAAAGACTCTCATTCCCTTCATCTACAAATCCACGGACAATATGATGATCTCCATGCTCAAGCAGCTCGATGCGCCCTACTCCACGGATGAGGGCAAGATCGAGATATTCAACGAGACCACAAAGGAAGTCCTTTACGAGATTGCCAAGCACGCTAAATCAAAGGCGTTCTCCACCTTTAAAATTTCAAGCTATCCCGGTAACTTCCTCAACGCTGGTCAATGCATCTTTGCAATAGACTCCACCGCGGGCGCTACTTGGATGGGCCCCGACGCCCCCCTTATAGACATTCCCGAGGATCAGCTGAGAAGATTCAAGCTCGAGGTCATGACGATACCTCAGTTCGACACAAATTCCCCCAAGATGATATCACAGGGTCCTTCCCTTTGCATCTTCAATAAGGAGGATAGCGGCGAGGTGCTCGCATCCTGGCTCTTTGCTCAGTTCCTTCTCACCAATGAGATACAAATCGCATATGCGCAAACCGAGGGATATATTCCCGTAACCTCAAAGGCACAAAGCACCGCTGAATATCAGGACTATCTCAGCCGCGCGGGCGAGGATAACGAGCTCTATTACCGAGTAAAGATCGAAGCATCAAAGCTTCTCATCGACAATATTTCAAACAGCTTTACAACTCCCGTTTTCAACGGCTCTACCTCCTTGCGAAATGCCGCAGGAGAGCTCGTGGAACTCACGGTCAGCTCCGCAACGAAGAACCGAGTAATAGATGAGAGCTTTATGGAAACTCTCTTCTCGAGAGTCACCTCTCTATACAAGCTCGATCAAATTGAAACGAGCTTTTCCAAAAGAGAGCTTGGCGAGCTTCCGCTTGAATCAAAGCTCCTTATGTGCGGTCTCGGTATGGTGTGGGGTGGCATCGGAGCTTATGGAACGGTCAACTATACAAGAAAAAGAAAAATCAACAAATAAATTGTTGACTTTTAACATTTTTGGTGTATAATTATAGGTGAAAATAACTGTTTTCTAAAAGGAGAAAATTAAAATGAAAAAGTTTTTATGTTTGTTCCTTCTTAGCTGCATGGCTCTCAGCCTTTTTGCATGTGTAACAGGAGGAAACACTACAACCTCATCTACAACCAATAACGGCGGTAATCCTGATGACGTAACCGTTATGTCATGGGCGGAATACATGGCTGCTGAAATCGGTTCAAAGGTAGTTATCGAGGCATACGTTCAGGGACACCAGTCTTGGTGGAGCAATAAGCTCACAGTTTATGCACAGGACGAAGTTGGCGGATACTTCCTTTACGACTTCCCCTGCACCGAGGAAATGGCAAATCAGCTCACTCCCGGTACAAAGATCCGTGTTTACGGCTACAAGGCAGCTTGGGCAGGCGAGATCGAGATCGTTTCTGACGAGCTTGATCCCGATTACGCAAGAATTGAGATCATCGAAGGCAATTACGTTGCTGATCCCATTAACGCTACAGAGCTTCTCGGCAAGGACGAGCTTGTAAATTACCAGAATATGCTCGTTAAGTTTGAGGATCTTGAGGTTGTTTCCATTAGCTTCAAGAACGACGGTGGCGACGACATCTACGTTAACCTTAAGAAGGGTGACGCTGAGTACAGCTTCTGCGTTGAGGTTTACCTCACAGGCACAAGCACCGACGTTTACAAGGCAGTTAGCGCTCTCAAAGCAGGTGACGTTATCGACGTTGTTGGCTTTGCTTACTGGTACAACGGCATCAACACCCACATCACAAGCATCACAGTTAAATAATTCATAAACAAAATAAAAGCCGCGAGCTTGGGTAAAGCTCGCGGCCTTTATTTTTATTTATTTCTTTTTTCTCATTTCAAGTACTCTGATGATAACGGGTGAGAGCACCGCGTTCATTCCGATCTCGAACAAGAAATTTCCCAATGCCAAGGCAACAAAGAGTGCAAATCCCGCCTTGCTTATACCGACAAGCTGGCCGATCTTGTCCGCAAAGGGCAAGAAAAATACGAGCGAGCCGAGAAGGAAAATTCCCGTGTTTACGATGGGGCACACGATTGCAGCCGCAATAGTAGCCACTATCTTATTGAATTTGCTAACGAGCTTGTAAACAAGTCCCGAAGCGAAGCCGCAGGCCATACCCTTGGCTAAAACGGTGATGATCGTGCCCGGAACACTGAACATGAAGAACAAATTTGCTCCACCTGTAAGTATTACCACGATCGAGAATACAAATCCAAGCCATGCGCCTACTGCGGGGCCGCACATTGCCGCACCTATTACTATCGGAATGAGTCCGATCGCGGTCGAGAACGGTCCAAAAAAGGTGGTGTAGGTTGCCAAACACTGAAATACCACTACAAGAGCGGTCATTAGCGAGGCGAGCACCAAGGTCTCGGTTGACATTCGTTTGCTTTGTGTTTTAATCATAAATTACTCCTTGCTGTCGTCCTATAAGGTACAACGCTAAATTTATAAATTTACTCTTTTCAGAGCATTAAACGAATTTGATATTTAGTTTTGAACGTTTTTGCGGTAGATAACGTTGAGTCCCTTCAAAACGAGCTGAGGATCCACCGTCATTTTGTGATTGCAGTACGGAACGATAACCGATGCATATCCACCCGTAACGATAACGGGCAGCTCCTCGCCAACCTCACGGTTGATGCGGTCGATCATGCCGTCGAGCATGCTCGCGTTTCCAAAGATAACACCGCTCTTCATACAGTCAACGGTATTTTTACCGATAACCGTTGCTGGTGCCTCAAGACTAACCTTGGGGAGCTGTGCTGTGCGGTCGGAGAGCGCGTTAAGTCCCATCATAACGCCGGGGATTATCGAAACGCCCGTAAATGCGCCGTTTTTATTGGTAGCAATCATCTTGGTTGCCGTGCCGATATCGATTATAAGCGCGGGAGCGCTGTAAAAGGTGTTGGCAGCCACGCATGAGCAAATAAGGTCGGCGCCAACGCTTGAGGGAGAGTCGCAAAGAATACCGATGCCCGTCTTTATTCCCGGGGACACCATAAGCGCTTCAACTCCGTAGCAAAGCTTGATGGCGCGAGTCATCACGGTATTGAGTTGGGGCACGACCGAAGAAATAATCGCTCCCTCAACGCTCTCTCTTTTCACCTTGTGAAGAGCAAGAATGTTCATTATTTTGTTGGCATACTCGTCCTCGGTCTTGGAAACGTCCGTGGAAAGACGAACGACAAATTTCAATTCGTCGCCCTCAAAGCCGCCAAGAGCAATACTCGTATTACCAATATCAACAGTAAGGACCATGATATTCTCCCTTCTAATTTGTTCATTTAGGGATTATATCACAAACTTTAATGCTTGTCAATTAAAATGCACAAATTTTATCGGGACGACTACTCACAAGTTACTTGCAAAGGCGAGGTTTTTGTGATATAATAATGTAGAAAGGCAGGTGGGAAAGGATGGACATTATCACCAATACGGATTTTAACAAAAAAATAAAAGCCGATCCAAGCGGCAATTATTTGTTCTATGGCGAAGAGGACTATCTTAAATCCCACGCAGTAAGATCGCTCAAGGAAGCTATGGGCATCGACGAATCTCTCGAGATCTTTAACTTCGTAACACTCGACGTGCTCGACTATACGGCGGAAAAGCTCATCGACATGCTCTCCATGCCTCCCATGATGGCGGAGAAAAAGTTGGTAGTGCTCACAGGACTCAACGTCAAAAAGATGTCGGGCAAGAGCAACGTCAGTGAATTTAACGAGCTCCTTGATGCCATCAATCACTTGAACGAATTCGATTACAACGTGTTCGTTATGGTCGTTCCCAACGGAAACATCACCGAGGAGCTGCCCAAGAAGGCGCCAACGGGAGCGCTCAAAACACTCTCGGATTTGCTTATACCCGTCAAGTTTGAAGCTCCTACACCGCAAAAGCTCGCTCTTTGGGCAGTGCGCCATTTCGAGCATCACGGTGTTAGCGCAAGCGCGCAGGACTGCGCCTTTCTCATTGAATATTGCGGCAAGAACATGTTCGCCCTCTCGGGTGAAATAGAAAAGCTCGCCCTCTATGCAAGAGCGAACGGACGAAAAGAGCTTCTCCGCGCCGACATTCTTAACGTATGTACGGCGGAGATGGAATACGGAACGTTTGAATTTTCAAACGCCATTCTCGACGGACGAAAGGGTGATGCACTCTCCATCCTCTCCGTAATGAAATTTAAGCAGATCGATCCCCTTATGATAATGGGTGAGCTTTCGGGAATCTTCTCGAATCTCCTCAAAATAAAGATAATGCTCCTTGCGGGTAAGCACAACCAACAAATTGCCGACGAAACGGGAATCAGCGTTGGAAAGGTCAGCTTTTATACCGCAAGCGCGCGTCGAATGGAGCTCGATAGACTCCGCGCCATCGTTGCCATGGCGGCTGAAGCGGACCTCGCTATGAAATACCGATACGATTCGGGATACCTACATCTTGAAAAGCTAATTTGCTCACTGTAAAAAAAGACCGTTCAGTTGAACGGTCTTTTATTTTTATTTTACGTAAACGTATTTGTTTAAAAACTCAACTATCTTGCTAAGCGGAATAGCGCATCCGTAATTATTGCTCTCATATCCCGCAAAATTGATTCCAACGAGCTTACCCGTGGGGTCAAGCAACGGGCCGCCGCTCGATCCGTGATCGATGAGCGCATTGTGAAGTATTATATCAAAGACAACGTCCGCAACCGGTTCCCCCTCGGCGGCACTGAGCTTTTGATAAGCAAGCGCCCTGCCGTACGTAATGGAGTTCTTTTGTCCTCGGGGTGCGCCAAGCGAAACAACGTATTCCCCTCTTTCGGGATTCTTTGTTGCCATATCGATGGCATTCAAAAGCGGCTCCTCAGTTTCAGTGTATTGGAAATATAGCAATGCGAGATCGTAAGACTTATCCATTGCGGAGTTTGAAAGACGGGGATGCTTATACACCGTCGCCGCGTATTCGTTGCCCCAAGGATCGAAAACGCTTATCTTTTGCTTGGCATAGCCCTCGTCTTGATTCACAACGTGATAGTTGGTAAGCACGTAGGCAAATCCGTTTGATATCTCAATTACCACGCCCGAGCCCTGCGAGGTGCTTGAGGTGGTTTCAACGAGTCCGCCCATCGAGGTGTTGTAGGATTTATTCTTTATGCTCACAAGACCTTTCATCGCACTCGTAGTTATCATATTGGTAACGGCGATTGCGTCGAGTGTAAAGTAGCCGTGAAGATCGGTGTCAAGCAAGACCTTTGATGAAAAATCGTATTCGTAGGTAAAAAGACCGTCCACAAACCAGCCCACAAATATTTGATTTTCCTTAGTGGGACTATTGGGAGCGCTCACTGTTTTGCCGCGACCAACGGTTTGCGTGGAGATCAGCTCTCCGTCTAAATAGAAATTGACCTTACAGGTCTTTATGTCGTCGGGTAAGAAATCACAGCTTATAAGAAGCGTTGAGATTATTAAAACAACGAGCAATAAGGATATTACTCTCTTCATATATCCACCTCTTTCGTACATTATCTAATAAAATCTATTCTTTAAGTGACAAAAGTATTTCAGTCAGCTCGCCGAGATCCTCCGCAGTGTTGATTCTGTTGCGAAGCTCTGATGCGCCTCTAATACCTTTCATATACCATCCAAGATGCTTGCGGCTTTCGGCAATGCCCGCACGCTCTCCCTTGAATTCAACAAGCAAATGCAAATGTCTAAGCGCAACGTCTATCGTTTCGTTCACAGGAATCTTGCGCTCATCCCTGCCCTCAAGCAAATTGATAACATTTTCAAATATCCAAGGATTGCCAAGCGCTCCACGGCCTATCATAACACCGTCACAACCCGTTTCCTTTATCATTTTGAGCGCATCGCTCGGCTCGAAGATATCTCCGTTTCCTATCACGGGAATGCTGAGTGCCTCCTTGACGCGTGCGATTTGCGTCCAATCGGCATAGGGAGCGTATTGCTGCTCACGGGTTCTTCCGTGAACGCATATGAGAGATGCACCTGCACCCTCAAGTCGCTTTGCCATTTCAACGGCATTGATGGTTCTTGCGTCCCATCCCGTTCTTATCTTGACGGTTACGGGAATATCCACGGCATCCACCACCGCGCGAACTATTTTCTCCGCCAACTCGGGATTTTTAAGAAGCGCCGAGCCCTCTCCGTTTGAAACGACCTTGTGAACGGGACAACCCATATTGATATCTATCGCCGAGGGTGAAAGCGCGCTGCTTGTGCCCCTATACGAATTCTCCGCAATCATTCTTGCCGCCTCGGCCATAAATTCGGGCTCGCTGCCGAATATTTGCACCGCCATGGGAAGCTCCCCTTCCCTTATAGCTGCAAGCGGTGCGGTCTTTGAGGGGGATGCACTCAAGCTCTTTTTGATTTTTTGCTCATAGCATAACGCCTTGGCGCAAACCATCTCGGACACGAGATATTCCGCTCCGAAATCCTTGCAAATAGAACGAAAGGCATAATCCGTTGCCCCCGCCATCGGCGCGAGCATAATTCCGTGCTTCAATTCAATATTCTTAAATTTCAACGTAGATTACCCCCTTCATAATTTCTAATTAATTTTACCATAAATTGCGCGCTCCGTCAACTTATATTTTCTCTTTTTCTCCCATATAATTTAGCAATAATATCTTCTAAGGAGTAAAAATTGTGGAAAATCAAAAGCATTACGGATTGAGCGAGGAGCAGGTCATCGCCTCAAGAGAAAATCACGGTAGCAATAAGCTAACCAAGAAAAGAAGCAAGTCGCTCGCTCTCTCGTTTCTTGAAAATCTTGGGGATCCCGTCATCAAGGTACTGCTTATCGCGCTTGCGGTGAACGTGCTCTTCACGTATAGAAATATAGATTGGTTTGAAACGGGAGGAATCGCCGTTGCCATTCTTCTCTCCGCCACGATCTCCACCCTCTCGGAGCGCTCCTCAAGAGCCGCCTTCGACAAACTGAACGAGAGCGTTGGTTCGGATGTGGCAAGGGTGAAAAGAGCGAGTGGCGTGCAAGAGATCACAATAGACGAAGTGGTCGTTGACGATCTCGTTTTGCTTTGCGCGGGGGACAAGGTATGTGCGGACGGCTATCTCATCTCGGGGAGCATCTCACTCGACCAAAGCGCAATGACGGGTGAGAGTAAGGAATCGAAAAAATCGCCTATAAAGAACGGAGATAGCGTGGATCTTTCTCCCTCCTCATATCATTCGTGCCTTCGCGGATGCCTCGTTTCCTCGGGTGAGGGCGAGATGAGGGTGAGCCGTGTAGGAGATTCCTCGTTTCTCGGTGGAATAGTCAACGAGCTCCAAGAGGAAACAAGGGAGAGCCCTCTCAAAATACGTCTATCCAAGCTTGCAAAGCAAATCAGTCTTCTTGGCTACGGCGCGGCGGTGGTCATCGCCCTGCTCAGTCTTTTTTCTTCACTATTTATTCAAAGTGATTTTGTGAGCGAGGTCATCTTCTCCAAGCTCCGAGATCCCGCATTCCTCGTTGGTGAGATCCTTCACTCACTTACCCTTGGACTCACCGTGGTTATAATGGCGGTGCCCGAGGGTCTGCCGATGATGATAGCGGTCGTCCTATCCTCGAACGTAAAAAAGATGCTCGCGGACAACGTGCTTTGCCGCAAGCAAACAGGAATCGAAGCCGCGGGGAGCATGAATATTCTCTTCACCGACAAGACGGGCACGCTGACAAAGGGCAAAATGAAGGTGGTGGGATTCATCCTTCCCGACGGCTCGGTAATCGATGGAATTTACGAATTTAGAAAGAATCATCCCGATCTTTTCACGCACTTTTCGTGCAATGCGCTCTACAACTCCTCGGCAATTCTCTCCGACAAACGAATAAGCGGTGGAAATCCAACCGAGCACGCCCTACTCGAAGCGCTAAAAAGAGTCACGCCCGATTATTCAAGAGTCACACACAAGCTCCCCTTTGACAGTGCGAGAAAATATTCGTCCGCCACGTATAACGGAGCGGTATATTTAAAGGGTGCACCCGACGTTCTCCTTAATAGAGCCGAGCGTTCATCACTTCAAATCACATCGGTCGAGCGTGCAATATCCACGGCGCAGTCCCAAGGCAAGAGAGTCATCGTAATGCTCAAGGATAACGCTTTTATTTGCGCACCGATAATTGCCGATCCACTTCGACGGGAGGCGCGCGATTCCGTTGATGCCTTGCGTGGAGCAGGCATAAGTACGGTAATGATCACGGGTGACGGCTTACTGACCGCCGAAAGCATCGCCAAGGGAGCGGGGATAATATACGGCAACCACAATGTTTGCCTAACTCACTCGGATATCGAAGGTATGAGCGATGCCGAAATAGGCGAGCTATTGCCCCGACTTGCCCTTCTCGCACGCGCGCTTCCTCAAGACAAAAGCCGTCTTGTCCGCATTGCGCAGGAAAAGGAGCTCGTTGTGGGAATGACGGGCGACGGAATAAACGATGCGTCCGCACTTAAGATCAGCGACGTTGGATTTGCCATGGGAAACGGTGCCGACGTTGCCAAGGAAGCAGGGGACGTTGTCATCCTCGACAACAATCTCGCATCCATTGTTAAGGCGGTGCTCTACGGACGGAATATTTTTAAGAGCATTAGAAAATTTCTCGTTTTTCAGCTTACGATGAATTTTTCCTCGGCACTTGTGTGTATGATTGCCCCCCTGCTTGGATACGATACCCCAATCACCGTATCGCAAATGCTATGGGTAAATATGATAATGGACACCCTCGGCGGTCTTGCGTTTGCTGGCGAGGCGGCGCACAAAAGGATAATGCGAGAGAAGCCCAAGCGCCGTGACGAGCCGATCCTCAACAAATATATGATACATCAAATACTTATTTCAGGCGGATTTTCGGTTCTCATCTCGATGCTGTTTTTGAAATCTCCGTTCTTTACCGCACATATTAGAGAAAGCAAGGATGACCTCATTCTCCTCTCTGCATTCTTTGGGCTATTCATTTTTCTCGGTGTGATGCAGTGCATCAACTCGAGAACGGATAGACTAAATCCGTTCAACGGGCTCTCGCTAAACCCGACATTTATATTGATTATGATACTAATTTCCTTAATTCAGGTATCCTTCATCTATTTCGGCGGCTCGGTTTTGCGTGCAACTCCGCTTCTTAGGAGCGAGCTGCTTTTCACCGTAGCTTGCGCCTCGCTTGCCATCCCCGCCGAGCTTATTCGAAAAATCATTTGGCGCTTTTCGGGACATAGCGAGGGATTTTAATGAAAAAGGAGCACCGAGAGGTGCTCCTTAAATATATAGAAGATGACAAAAAGTAGCGAACTAGTTTGTGGGCACCACCCGGAAGTACTCAAAATAGCATGGGCGCCACCCGGAAGGCTCGCTTTGCGAGCTAAATTCGTCGAGGAGTTCCCGTGCGAGCACGGAACGTCCTTTCGCCGAATTTGCGAACCGGATCCCGTGCGACTTGTCGCACCGTCAGGTCCGATGGAGTGGTGGCAACGGGAAAAAAAGATAGGCACCCACTTGGGTGCCTATCTTTTTTTGGAGGCGCCACCCGGAATCGGACCGGGGATAGAGGTGTTGCAGACCTTTGCCTTACCGCTTGGCCATGGCGCCGTTTTTGTCAACAAGAGGATTATAACACAAACATCCTCGCTTGTCAAGACATTTTCAAAAGATATTTAATTTGCTTCATTGGGCAAATCCTCTTGCATCGTGCCCTCAAATGTGATACAATGTCTTATACGCTATTCCAATAGTCAATTTAGGAGGACAAAATGAAAAGACTGATTTCCCTATTTCTCATCATTGTGATGACCCTCTCATCACTTGCCGTGCTCACGTCCTGTGGCAAAAAGTACGCAAAAGCTCCCACCATCAACGGTGTTTCTCTTAAGGAATTCACTATAGTATATGATTTTGACGGCCTTGATTACAATAAAAGAGCCGCTGAATACATTAAAGACCTTGTTTCACTTAGATACGGACTCAATCTCGCAATGGTTGACGACGATGCGGCGCCTTCGACCAACGAGATAGTTGTCGGCGAAACCACACGTCCCATTTCCGCATTGCTCGATGCCGAAACCGAGGGCTTTGAATTCTCAATCCTTGCAAACGGAGGCAGCGTTGCCCTTGAGGGTGATTACTTCGTCATTGCGGCGGCGGCTTATTTCTTCATGCAAACCTACGCTTATTGGGATGGACAGGTATCCGTTATTCCCGAATCCGTGAGCATTCACGAGCCCATAGTCGAGGATCCCAAGAACTACATAATGCTCATCGGCGATGGAATGGGTGTTTATCAAACTCGCATATTCGATTATTACGAGGGCGATTGCAATTTCAGTGACGGCGAAAAGCTTTTCTACGGCTATATGTTCCCCAACATTGGTTATTCAAGGACTGAATCCCTTTCTGGCATCACCGACAGTGCGGCGGGCGGAACGGCTCTCGCCTGCGGCTACAAGACCTACAACAAATACCTCGGTCTTGACGAAAACAAGAACGAAATCAAATCCCTCACCGAGCTTGCACATGAGCTTGGCATGAGCGCGGGTGTTATGTCGACTGAAACCTCAAACGGAGCAACTCCCGCCTCCTTCTCCGTTCACGTTGAGGACCGTGACAGCAGCTCCGAGATCTATAAAAAGCAGGAAGAGGCATTCACAAAATACGGCACGGTTATCGATTGCGGATACGACTATTACTTTGCAAACCGTATTCCCCTCATGGAAAATCACATCACATCCACGCTCGACACGCTTTCCAAATCGGATAAGGGTTTCTTCCTTATGTACGAGGAGGCATACATCGACAAGCATTGCCACAGCAACAATATGAACAAGCTCTATCAAGCTGTTATTAGATTCAATCAGGCAATCGCAAGATTTATGGAATTTGCATTCTACAATCCCGACACCTTGGTTCTCATCACCGCCGACCACGAAACGGGTAGACTTCTTCCCGACGAAAACGGTGCACTTGCGTTCAATTACGACGACCACTCCGAGGCGGACGTTCTCATCTTCGCATACGGTAATGGCTCCGAGCTCTTTGACGGCGTGACGGTAGAAAACATCCAAATCGCACACACCATTGCATCTCTTATGGGCGACGAGAATTTCGGTGACCAAAGCGTTCACCAAAGCTTGACAAAATAAAAAATCACAAAAACAAAAGGGATACCTTGCGGTATCCCTTAATTTTTTATTACCAAATGATAATTCTCTTTTCGGGTGCGATATACATCTTATCGCTATCCTTAACGTCGAATGCGGAATACCACTCGGAGAAGTTTCTAGGAGGCATATTCGCACGAAGGATGCAAGGACCGTGAACGTCAACCGCAAGGAGCATTTGGCTATATTCGGGTCTTGCCTTTTGACACCAAACGCGTGCCCAGTTGCTAAAATATTCCTCATAGGATGAACCGTCAGTTCTTGACATAATATCAAGTGTAACCGCCATACCGCCGTTATCCGCCATATTCTCGCTCACGATGAATGCGCCGTTAACCTTACCCCAAGGAAGCTCGATGCCGTCAAACTGCTCGATCATTTGCTGAACCTTAGCTTCGAATCTCTTGAAATCGTCCTCGGTCCACCAGTCGTTGATATTACCGTTTTCGTCGCACTTTGCACCGTTGCTGTCAAATGCGTGAGAGATCTCGTGACCGATTACCGCACCGATACCGCCGAGGTTTTCACTTCTCGTCTGCTTGAGTGAGTAGAAGGGGGGCTGAAGAATAGCCGCAGGGAACGTGATATCGTTTACGAAGGGATCGTAGCACGCGTTCACCATATGACCGGGCATTGCCCAGTTTTCGGGCTCGGTGGGCTGATCGAGCTTCGCATAAGCGTCGAGCTCTCTAATGGCTCTAAGTGAAACCACAATATCGAAGAGTGAATCTTCGGGATTGAACACGAGCTTTTCGTAGATGGCTCTCGATTTGTCGGGATAACCCATCTTCACGCCCATTGTTGAGAGCTTGAGGATTGCCTTTGCTCTTGTTTCTTCGCCAAGGATCTCATTTGTCTTGATGCGCTCCTTGTACGTGTCGATGATCTGGTAAACTATCTCGGTAATATCCTTCTTCGCCTCTTCGCCGAAGTATTTATCGCCGTAGTAAATACCAACGGGCTCGGAATACATACCCGATGCGAGATTATATGCAAATTTTTCAATGGACTGCATCTTAGCAACGCCCATAATTGCGCGCATGTACATGCCGCCCATGTCACGAAGCTCCTCAGAAAGAAGTGAGCAAGCGTTAAGAAGTCCCGTTACGTATGCCCAGTGCTTGTAAAGCTCGAGCGTATCGTCATTGAGGATCTTCGCAAAATCGCCGAAATATCTGGGCTCGGTCACAACGATCGTTGAAGGAACGCGTCCGAAGAGATCATTAAGGATCGCGCCGAAATCAATCGTAGAGAGCATCGCCGTAGTATCGCTTACGTCGGTGGGATTGTACATCTCAACATATCTTGACCACTCCTCGCGTGTCTTTGCAAGACTTGCGACGATTTCGTCGAATGCGAGTGCATCGTTAACGTACTTTTCCTGATCCTCAGCGGAGAGATCGGTCTTTGCCATAACCGCCTTTGCAACGTTTGTCCAAATTCCGATAATTTGCGCCTTTTGAGGTGCCATTTCGGGCTTGTAGTAGGAAGCGTCGGGAAGGATCACGCCTGCGCCCTGAATGTAAACGAGGCGCTGCTTTGTGTTCTTCATATCAGTGTCGGCACCGATGTTAATAGGTGTGGGAATACCTCTAAGCGACAAGGTCTTGTACAAACGGCTGAAATCGCCAAGTGTCTTGATCTCGTCGATGATTGCAAGATTTTTAAGAGCAGGAGCAATACCGTGCTGTGCCTTTCTATCGGCATCCTTTGCGATGGCATAGAGCTCGCAAGCGCGCTTGAGATGGTCGTTGGGATAGGATTTATCCTGAGCCATCGTTTCAAACTCATCCATCATTATTTTTTCAACACTATCGGCAAGCTTTGCAAATCCGCCTGCGGTGGGCTTGTCATCGGGAATAACAAGCTCGTCCAAGGTTTCTCCGTTGACGAACATATAAAGATCGTCTTGAATTCTTACTTTTTCCATAATTTTCTCCTATTTATTTCATAATTTTATAACAAAATTTAATTTGCTTGAATTTATTGTAGCACAAATTTTATAAAAACACAAGACAAAACAAGAAACTTTTTCAAAAAATTAAAAATTTTATCATTGTTCATATTTTTAATTAGTGGTGCAATACGCTTCGCGAACGCGGGTTCTTTTCAATGCCGATTATATTAGTGCGAACATTACGGGGCTCGACTCTTTGTTGCCCGAGGGGCAACAAAGCCAAGATTTTCTTAACGGCTCACACCGTTACCTCGCAAGCGAGGACGAAAACT
>JAZRCO010000097.1:0-5519 GCA_045659855.1 Eubacteriales bacterium
ATGGGATTATTTAAAAGAACGCAAGCCCCGTGCTCCGACGAAAGAATAATCGAGCTTTTTTGGGATCGCGACGAGAGGGCGATAGAGGAAACGGATATCAAATATAGAAGATATCTATTTACCGTTGCGTATAATATCCTATATAGCAATGAGGATTGCGAGGAGTGTCTTAACGACACCTATATGGGCGCGTGGGAGGCAATCCCTCCCGAAAGACCGCTCAATTTGAAGGCGTTTTTAACCACGATAATACGCCGCGCAGCGATAAATAGATATAATGAAGCGAGAAGGCAAAAGAGGGTGCCCTCAAATATGACCTCATCTCTTGAGGATCTCAGCTTTGCTCTTTCCGATAGCTCTGTAATCAACAGTGTTGAGGCGCAGGAGCTTGGCAAGATAATAAGCGCCTATCTTAGAACCCTAAGTAAAAGGCAAAGATACATATTTATGAGCAGGTACTATGCCGCTGAATCGATTGACAAAATTGCGGAGGATCTTGCAATTAGCAAGTCCTCGGTAAATAAAGAAATAGCTCTAATAAAGAGCGGACTCAAGCAAGCACTGCAAAAGGAGGGATATAGGGTATGAAAATGGAACAATTTAATAATGCGCTCAATCATATCGACTATGACCTCATTGACGAATTCGTTAGAGAAAAGGACGGTGTGCAGCTAAGAAAGCAACGAAAGAGAGCATTTGCAAGAATAACGTCCGTTGCGGCGTGCTTTGCGCTGCTTTTGACGGCTACCGCCGCAGTTATCGGATATAGCGCGGGCATGCAGAAGAAATCAGACTTTAACAGCAGTTTGACTGCGGAGCAAATCTTCTTTGAAAAGGACGGAAAATTCGTTTTTGAATACAAGGGCAAGCTTTACCAAGCGTACGTTGCACCCGTGCTTGACAATGACGATTTTGCTGATAACGGCTCGGTTTCCATTCAAAACGTTGGTGAGCGCATCACCGACGTTACCGTTACCGACGAAAACGGCAATTCGGCGACAATGGAGATATACGCCAATAAGAGCGATAGCGACTCGGGCGACATATTGCTCAAGCTAAACGGCGGTTATTTCAGAGCCCAGGGAGTAAAATTGAATTAAATTAAAAATACTATTCTTCTCATATACAATAAAGGAGGTAAACACCATGCGAAAACTGATTGCTTTACTACTTACGGCTGTATTTTGCGTGTCGGTGATTTCGTGTGCCGCCATTAACGATTTGATGTTGGATAAGCACGCGATTGCCTTTGCGGCGGAAAAACAGTCAACTAATTACGATGACTTAAAAGACAAAGACTTCTTGGCGTTTCTTGAAAAGCTCCAAAACTTTTCCGCTCGTCTAACTGCACAAATAGGCGAAGATTACGGCAACAGCGGCAATTTCGTCATCTCGCCCATTTCCGTTTACATGGCTCTTTCCCTTGCATGCGAGTGTGCAACGGGTGAAACAAGGCAGGAGATACTTGATGCGGTGGGTGTTACCTATGAAGAGGTAAATAAGTACGCGGGCAAGCTCTATGCGTATGCAAACGTCGAATACATGCAGTCTAACGGCATCACCAACGATAAGCAGGTGGTCGCATATCAATCGTTAAACAATTCCATTTGGCTTGACGATAGCATTGAATTCATCGAGCACGGTGTAAATAAGCTCGCTACCGATTATAACTGTGACGTTTTCCACGCATCCGCAAGCAACGGAGAAATGGGACGTCTGATAAAAAAGTACATTTACAATAAGACCAACGGACTCATAAACGGGGAGATCAACCTTCCAGATAACACGATTTTCGTGCTTATGAATACCTACTATCTTAAGGAGATATGGAACGAATTTGGAAATAATCTTTCGTTTACGGCAGATCCTGTGAATTTCCAAAACGGTGACGGAAGTACAGTAAGAACCAAGCTCCTAAAGGGCTATTACAACGACGGTAAGGTCTATGACGGTGAGGGCTTCACCTCATTCTTTACCGCTACCGAGCACAATTTTAAGATATATTTCTTCCTTCCCAATGAGGAATTGAGTGCGCGCAGCATTTTCACCGAAGAAAATATCAACACGGTTCTTGATACGACCGATTGGGGACACGTTGACGATGAAAACCGTCAGCTTCACTACACAAGAGTTCTTTTCCCCGAATTCAAGGCGGAGTTCGATGCCGACATAGCCAACGTCCTCTCCGAGAGCTTTGGCATTAAAAGTCTTTTTGATATCAACACGTGCGATATGTCCAATATCGTAGATGGTCCCGTTGAGTGCGCAGGTGTATATCACAAGGTTTCCCTCATCGTAAACAAAAAGGGAATCGAGGGCGCATCCGTGGTTTACATTCCGGGAGCAGGCGCAGCGGCTCCGCCCCCATATGAAAAGGTATATCACGATTTTATCATTGACCGTGACTTCGGTTTTGTTATCACCGACAGAAACGGTACAGTGGTATTTTCGGGAATCATTAACACGATAGATTAAAATGGATTAACTATATTGGAGGAAACATATGAAAAAGCAGTTTAGAAAATTTATAGCGATCGTGCTTGCCTTGACCTTTGTTTTGTCCGTCAGCTCGTGTGCGGCGGGCTCCGCACCTAACTTTGGCGGTATGATGAGCGAGCCGGCAGATATGGACGGCAACTTTAGTGGAGAGGAATACACCGAGATTGTTGAAAATCCCTTCGTTAGCACGCTTCAAACCCCCGATAGCTATTTCTCAATCGACGTTAACACGGCATCATATCCCAATATTCGTAGATACATAGAAGACGGATATATTAATTTTGATAAGGATGCAGTAAGAGTTGAGGAAATGCTCAATTACTTTGATTACGATTATAATACTCCAACCGACGATTCAATCCTTGCACTCACCTCCTCGGTGTTTGATACCCCCTACAACGAAAACACCAAGCTTATGACCATCGGTCTTGCGGCAAAGGAGATCGAGTTCCAGCAAATAAGAAACAATATAGTTTTCCTTATCGACGTTAGCGGTTCAATGAGATCCTCCGATAAGCTCCCCTTGATACAGCAGGGCTTTTCGCTCCTTGTCGAGAATCTCAACCCCAACGATAGAGTTTCCATCGTGACGTATGCAGGCAATGATAGAGTAGTGCTTGAGGGCGCTTACGGCTCCGAAAAGGAAAAGATCATCAATGCGATAAACAATCTTAGCGCAGGAGGAAGCACTGCGGGCAGCATGGGTATCAATAGAGCGTACAGTCTTGCGGCTCAGTACTTTATCGAGGGCGGAAACAATAGAGTTATCCTTGCAACCGACGGCGACTTTAACGTTGGCATAACGGGCATTGGCGGACTTGAGGGCTTGATTGCTCGAAAGGCAAAATCGGGCATATATTTCTCAGTTTTCGGCTTCGGAACGGGCAATATCAAGGCGAGCAAAATGGAAGCTCTCGCTCTCAAGGGCAACGGAACTTGGGGATATATCGACTCCTTGAAGGAGGCAAAAAGAATGCTCGTTGATCAAATCGGCGGCACTCTCATTACCGTTGCAAAGGACGTTAAGGCGGGAATAACCTTTAATCCCGAATACGTAGAGTCCTATAGACTCATTGGCTATGAAAATAAGAAGCTCACACAGGATGAATTTGAAGATTCCAATACCGATGCGGGTGAGATCGGAAGTGGACATAAGGTTACCGTTGTGTATGAAATCGTTCTCACGGATAAGGCACTCGTTGACGGTGAAAGTCTTGCGGACGTTAAGGTGAAATACAAACCCACCGAAAACGTTGGCGGAGATGCTACAACAGAGCAGGAATTGGTGCTCAGCGTAGGCACTGACAGCTACCACGAGGATCTTACAGATAATGATATTTTCATAGCGGCAGTTATTGAATTTGCTCTTAACTTAAGGCTTTCGCAGTATAGAGGAAACGGTTCCGTATTTATGGTGCTTTACCGTTTGGCAAACGTCGATTTCAGCAACGACGATGATAAGGCTGAATTTGTAAAGCTTGTTGAAAAATACTGCGCTCTTTATATGGAAAAATCTCCTATACAGCCACAATAAAGAAAAAAGCTCCCGAAAGGGAGCTTTTTTATTTTGGAGGATTTTTTATTTATCGGTTTCAGCGCTCTTTTCGTAGGGAGTATCCTTTTGGAGTGTCATAACGTCCTTGCTGGAGAAGTACTCGAGAGGATCTACTGCAAGACCGCCCACGGTCATTTCAAAGTGAAGATGGGGCTCGTCCGCAATTTCAACCATTGCCGTTGAGCCGATGGTCGCGATTTGCTGTCCTGCTCTTACCGTTGCGCCCTCGATAATGCCATTGGGAAGCTCCGCAGAAACGTTCTTGTAGATGGAAACCGCATCGCCGGTGTGCTTGATAGCGATGCACTGACCCATTCTCACGTCTTCCCAAATTTGCATTACGGTGCCGTTTGCAGCTGCGTAAACGGGAGCACCCTCGTCAGCGAGAATATCGATGCCAAGATGCACGCGATAATCGTTCATAGTTTGTGAGAATACTTGAAGCTCACTGTCATGAACGCCCGAGAGCTTGCCTTCAACAGGAAGGGAAAAGCTGGGGAGCTTGCCCGATGTGTTGCTTGAGGGATTTTCGGGAATGGTTTGTGAGGGTTTTGTGGGCGTGGTGACCTTTGGAGTGGTTACCTCGGGTACGGTTTGCTTATCTCTATTCGTTGCGCTAACCGCCGCAATGATGAGAATCATTGAAAGCAAAATGGAGATTGCCGTGATGTAAAGGGCACGGTTTTCCTTGAAATTTTTCAAGATTTTTTCTTTATCAAACATAATTTTGGTTCCTTTCTAAGCGTAATTTTGTTTTGATAATAGTATTTTTGCCCTTTATTTTGGCTTTATGCAAATTTTTGATAATATGTTTGACAAATCTTATTAAATTTGATATAATCAAGTGAAAAATAACTGAAAGGCATATTAATTATGGATAGATTATTACAAAGCAAGGGGAAGCTCCTTGGCATAGATTTTGGGGATAAGAGAACGGGACTTGCCGTTTCCGATCCCTCGCGCATTCTCGCATCGGGCATTGGCTATATTTCGCCCGGTGGAATAGTCAAGGTGGCGAATGCTATCGCACAGGTGTGTGCGGAGCAGAGAATAGTGGGCATAGTATTGGGCTTGCCTGTCAACATGGACGGCTCACAGGGCTTCCGCGCGGATAGAATCAAGGAGCTTGCGGGTCTTCTCAACGAAAGAATGCCCGAGATCCCCGTAGCATTTTTTGACGAGCGTCTTTCCACTATGGCAGCAACCCGTTTCCTTAACGAAACGAACACACGCGGCGCAAAGAGAAAGGGAGTAGTTGACACCCTTTCGGCACAAATAATTCTTCAAAACGCACTTGATAAGCTCAAGTATATGCAGAATAATTGACCATTAAATTGGGATTTAACGGTGTGTTCGCACAAACTTTGCGCGATTGTTTTCGTCCACCTTTTTCAAAAGGTGGCGCGGGTGTGGGCGGCGGTAGCCCACATCTCGCCGTTTCTTTTTTGCCAAGCTTTTTTCTTTG
>JAZRCO010000098.1:0-5673 GCA_045659855.1 Eubacteriales bacterium
GTTGGTGAACGTACAAGAGAGGGTAACGATCTCTATAACGAAATGAAGGAATCCGGAGTTTTGGCTAAGACGGCCTTGGTTTACGGTCAGATGAACGAACCTCCGGGAGCAAGAATGAGAGTTGGTTTGTCAGGTCTTACGATGGCTGGGTATTTCAGAGATCAGGAAGGTCAGGACGTTCTTCTCTTCATCGACAACATTTATAGATTTACACAGGCAGGCTCAGAGGTATCCGCTCTTCTTGGTAGAATGCCCTCAGCGGTTGGTTATCAGCCCACGCTTGCTACCGAAATGGGTGCTCTTCAGGAAAGAATCACGTCAACTAAGCGCGGTTCTATCACGTCCGTTCAGGCCGTTTACGTTCCCGCGGACGACCTTACTGACCCCGCTCCCGCTACAACGTTTGCTCACCTTGACGCAACGACCGTTCTTTCCCGTAGCATAGCTTCTCTCGGTATCTACCCCGCAGTTGATCCCCTCGAATCCACTTCAAGAATTCTCTCCCCCGACGTTGTTGGTATTGAGCACTACGAGGTTGCTCGTGAGGTTCAAAGAATTCTTCAAAGATATAAGGAATTGCAGGATATTATTGCAATTATGGGTATGGAAGAGCTTTCCGAAGAGGACAAGCTTGTCGTTAACCGTGCAAGAAAGATCCAGAGATTCCTCTCCCAGCCCTTCTCCGTTGCTGAACAGTTTACGGGTATGCAAGGTAAATACGTTCCCGTTAAGGAAACTATTCGCGGCTTCCGTGAAATTCTCGACGGTAAGCACGACAACCTTCCCGAGAGCGCATTCCTCTTTGTAGGTACTATTGACGAGGCGGTTGAAAAAGCTAAAAAGCTTTCTCAATAATTAGGTGGCTTTATGAAGGAATTTCATCTTGAAATAGTAACACCTGACGGATTGGTCTTTGACGGCATGATTGAAAGCCTTCTCGTACAAACAAATGACGGTATCGTTGAGTTCTTGGCTGGTCATATTGACTATTTCACTACGCTCGGCACCGGCAAGGCGAGAATCAAATCTAACGGTAAGGATAGATTGGCGGCTGTTTCAGGTGGCTTTGTCACTATCACAAATGGCGAGGCAAAGCTTGTTGCCATCACCTTTGAATTTGCTGAAAATATCGATTTGGAAAGAGCCAAATCCGCTAAGGAAAAAGCATCATCGATGATTTCATCGTCTAAGGATAGCAAAACCATAGACATTGCAAAGGCAAAGCTTCAAAGAGCGATATCCCGTATCCACGTTGCGGAATCAAAATAATACGAATAAAAGGCAGAAAGTTTCTTTTCTGCCTTTTTTGTTATTGCTTTATTCGACAAAATATGGTAAAATACTACTATCGACACTTTTAGGAGTTTATTTTGAAAAATAGTAAGCTTATTATAAAATTGTTACCCACGCTACTGATAGCGCTAATCGTTATTATTGCCATAGTAACGCTTCCCTCACTCATTGGGCAGTTCACTAAGCACGACCATACCTACGGCGAATGGGAGACTTACAAATTACCCACTTGTGCATATGAGGGCTCGGAGCAAAGATTTTGTGACTGTGGGGACGTTCAACGAAAATCAACACCTCGCTTAGAGCACAGTCCAGGTGAATGGACTGTGGACATTGAGAAAAATGAGAAATTACTTTACTGCACCTCGTGCAATAGAGTTATTTCGAGTGAGTCACTTGGAGAACATACACACTCCTACGGTGAATGGAATATAGAAAGCGAATCTACCTGCGTTAGCGGAGGCATTATGGCGCGTTACTGTAGGTGCGGTGCGAGACAAGAAAAGGCATTGAGCGCTTTAGCTCACCAATATAGTGAATGGACTACCGTTAAGGAACCCACTTGCTACTCTGAGGGACTATCACAATGCTCATGTAATTGCGGAAAAACATCGAGCCGCATCATTCCTATGCTTGAGCATAATTTCGACATTATATCTACCACCTCACATCCTACATGTACTGAAGAAGGCGTATTAGAGAAGCGTTGCTCGGTTTGTAATGAATTCATATACGAAAGCATTCCCAAAAAGTCACACGAATACGGAGAATTTGAGATAACCGCCGAGGCGTCTTGCTCGGAGGAAGGATGGAAAACAAAGCGCTGCTCCTGTGGGGCATCCATCAGCGAGGTTATTGACAAAAAGGAGCACGTTTGGGGTGCTCAAATAATATCCAAGGTGCCGACCGACAAAAATACGGGCACGCTTAAATCACTATGCATTAATTGTACCAATTCAAAAAGTTCAATTATACCTGCTATTCCCGATAGTCCCGAGGATTGGAATATAAATCAAAGCGGTACCCTGCTTGATGCATACTCCACCGAAAAGTATTTGTCAATTCCCAAAGGCACGTTAACAATAGCTTCTAATGCATTTATTAATAACGAGAATTTGGAAATACTAATTATTCCCGACTCCGTTGAAACAATTAAGAGTCGTGCATTAGATAATAGAAGATCTTTAATAGCGATCAAGCTTTCCTCCAATATCAAAACGATTGAAAGCAACGCTTTCTCATATTGCAATTCACTTTCATATATTAAGATTAGCAATTCCATAGTAACAATCGGAGCTTGGGCATTCGATCAGTGCGATTCACTAAAATCCATAGAATACAAGGGCGAAATATCCGATTGGATATCACTTATGGAGAACATCGATTGGAAGCTTGGTATCTCGCAAAGCTACACGGTAATATGCGAGGATGGCGAGATACTCGTTTCAGGATCATCATATACCATAGTAAATAATGGCAACTAAACAAAAAAACGGTGGAAATCCACCGTTTTTTTATTTATCTATTAGCACCGCAGCAATTTTTATATTTCTTTCCGCTACCGCATGGACAGGGATCGTTTCTACCAACCTTATCCGCCTTTGCAATGATTGGCTTTTTACGGACAACCTCGCCCGAAGCTGAAGTCATAATGGGATTTGCTATTTGCACTCTCGTTGTGTCGGGTGCCTTCTTTGTTAGGCAAAGAATCATTCTCGCAGTGTTTTCACGAATATCGTTAACAAGATCGTCAAACATATCGGCGCCTCTGAATCTATATTCAGTAACGGGGTCTCTTTGGGCGTAGCTTTGAAGTCCAACGCTTCCCTTGAGATCGTCCATTGCGTCAATATGCTCCATCCACTTTTTGTCAACGTTACGAAGCAATACTGCTCTCTCGATTTCGCGCATATTTTCTTCGCCGAACAAGTCCTCCTTGGATTTATATACTTCATCGGCAACGCCACAAAGAAGCTCTACGATACCATCAACGTCACTCTTTTCAGCAAGGGCTCTAATTTGCATCAAGGGATACTTCTCACCCAAAATAATGATGAAATAAGATTCAAGTCCCTTGATATCGACTGTTTTTGCTGCCTCGTCAAAGAATTCAGGAACTCTTGAGGATATTGTTTCGGATATCATATTAGCTATCTTATCGGAGATATCTACACCATTAAGAACATCCTGTCTTTGCTTGTAGATGAGCTCTCTTTGCTTATTCATAACGTCGTCATAAGCAAGAACGTTCTTTCTACGCTTGAAGTTGAGATCCTCAACCTTCTTTTGAGAGTTCTCAATTACACTTGAAAATGCCTTTTGATCGATTGCATCATCGTCACCCATACCGAGTGTATTTGCAATAAGGTGCATTCTCTCACCGCCGAAAAGACGCATAAGATCGTCCTCGAGGGATAGGAAGAAGCAGGATTCACCGGGGTCGCCCTGACGTCCTGAACGTCCGCGAAGCTGGTTATCAATTCTACGGGATTCGTGTCTTTCGGAACCAAGAATATAAAGACCGCCCGCTTCTCTAACCTTTTGCGCCTCGGGCTCGATTTCCTTTTTATATTTTTTATTCAAATCGGCAAAGGTTCTTCTTGCATTCATGATCTCTTCGTTATCAACGAATGCGGTACCTGTTGCCATTGAGATGAGCTCTTCAGTAAAGCCCATTTTACGCATCTCATTCTTTGCCATGAATTCGGAGTTACCACCAAGCATAATATCGGTACCACGACCTGCCATATTTGTGGATATGGTAACCGCACCGAATTTACCCGCCTGAGCTACTATCTCCGCCTCTTTCTCGTGAAGCTTAGCATTAAGAACAGTATGCTTGATTCCCTCTCTATCAAGGAGTCTTGAGAGCGCCTCGGATTTATCGATAGAAACCGTTCCTACAAGCACTGGCTGACCCTTGGCGTGGCACGCCTTAACCTGATTAACGATGGCTCTATACTTGCCGTTGATGGTCTTATAGAGAATATCATTGTGGTCAACTCTAATCATGGGCTTGTTTGTGGGTATCTCAACAACGTCGAGCATGTAGATTTCACGGAATTCGGCATCCTCGGTGAGCGCTGTACCCGTCATACCCGAAAGCTTTTTATACATTCTAAAGTAATTTTGGAACGTGATGGTTGCAAGGGTTTGGTTTTCCTTTTCAATTGTAACGCGTTCCTTCGCCTCTATCGCCTGGTGAAGACCGTTTGAATATCTTCTACCCGGCATAAGACGGCCTGTAAAGGCATCAACAATCATAACACCGTTTTCATTGACAACGTAGTCAACGTCACGCTTCATAGTACCGTAAGCTCGAATAGCTTGATTAATATGGTGCGCAATTTCATTATTCTCGGGATCGCTAAGGTTTTCAATTCCAAAGAACTTTTCTGCCTTCTTTGTGCCTGCAGGTGTCAAAACTGCATTTCTTGCCTTTTCGTCAACTATATAATCGGCATCTATATCCTCTTGATCCTCTTTAGCATTGATCTCCTTAACCGCGAGCTTCTTAAATTTTCTTACCAAGCTATCGGCACGGGTATAGAGGTCAGTTGACGGATCTCCTGCACCCGAGATGATAAGGGGTGTTCTTGCCTCGTCGATGAGGATTGAGTCGACCTCGTCAACGATGGCGAAGGCATGTCCTCTTTGAGAGAGGTTTTGCTTATAAACAACCATATTATCACGAAGATAGTCGAAGCCAAATTCATTATTTGTACCGTAAGTAATGTCCGCTTTATATGCCTCCTGCTTTTCGGCGGGTGACTGTCCATGCACGACAAGACCGGTTTTGAGTCCCATAAATCCGTAAACTCTACCCATTTCCTCGCTGTCACGGCAGGCAAGATAATCGTTTACCGTAACGATATGCACGCCTTCGCCCGTGAGCGCATTCAAATATGCAGGCATTGTAGCAACGAGTGTTTTACCTTCACCCGTTTTCATCTCGGCAATTCTTCCCTGATGAAGAATGATACCGCCGATGATTTGCACTCTAAAGGGGCGCTTTCCAAGAACACGGTCAGCTGCCTCTCTTATTGCGGCAAATGCGTCGGGTAAAATATCGTCCAAGGTTGCGCCGTGTGCAAGCTTATCCTTAAAGATGGCGGTCATACCCGAGAGCTCACTATCCGTCATTGCGGAATATTTATCAGCAAGGGCTTCAACCTGACATACTATTTTATCTATTTTCTTAAGTTCTCTTTCGCTATACGTGCCAAAGAGCTTGTCAAAAAGTCCCATTTAGTCCTCCAAAAATAAAAATATCATCTTATTATACTACATAATTGCAATAAATACCATAGCTTTTTGTAAATTTTTGAAATATTTATTGAAAATTAATTTAAAATGATATATAATTGGTTAGAAAAAAGT
>JAZRCO010000099.1:0-3863 GCA_045659855.1 Eubacteriales bacterium
TGATTTTTTTCATTGATGTTGCCACCTTTCTATCCAAGTAAAACGTCTGAAATAAGCATTATACAAAAGCCGACAAGGAGCGCATAGGTTGCGCCTCGCTCGTTGCCGTGGGAATGGGTTTCGGGGATCATCTCGTCGCTGATAACGTAGAGCATCGTGCCGCCTGCGAATGCGAGAGAGAACGGAAGTATGACCTGCGCCACGCTAACGGCAAAATAGCCGATCATTGTTCCAACGATCTCGATAAGTCCCGTTGCCGCCGCGCAAAGGAAGGTCTTTTTGGGACTGATTCCGCTTGCGAGCATGGGAGCGATTATGACCATACCCTCGGGAATGTTTTGAAGAGCTATACCGCCCGCAATGAGCAATGCCTGTGAGGTGTCACCCGCACCGAAGCCAACGCCTGCGGCGATTCCCTCGGGGAGATTGTGAATGGCGATCGCCATCACAAACAAAAGCACCTTGTTTATGCTCGCATTGTTATGCTCCTCGGCGTCCGTGCCCATCAGCTTGTGAAGATGGGGAACGAGCTTGTCGACGAGATTTAAACAAAATGCGCCCGCAAAGATTCCGATAACCGTTGTTATGATACCAAATTTACCGCCGTACTCCAACGAGGGCAATATCAAACCGAGAATCGCCGCGGAAAGCATAATGCCTGCCGCAAATCCGAGAGTTATGTCGGTGAATTTATGTGAAACTTTTTTGAAAACGAAGCCGAGCAGGGCACCGATAACGGTTGCGCCTCCAACTCCGAGCGCAGTTAACAAGACTAAATCCATTAATTATATCTCCAAAGTACATTTATCCATAATAACACATAGTAATTATAGCACATTATTTTAACTTTTTCAATAATAAAATAGATATTACGCATATTATTTTTTACTAATATGATATTATATTGACAAATAAGACAGTATTGTGATAAAATAAGACCAATAATATGACGGAGGACACTATAAAGGAGGACAATATGACTAAGGTTAAAAAACCACGAAAAGGAATTTCATTAAAGCATTGGCTTGGCTATATGTGTGGCGACTTCGGTGGATGTATGACATTTGCTTTGATGTCGTCAATAGTAACGAGATATTATACCAACGTTCTTAAGATTGATGATAATATACTTTTCATATTAATCATGATTTGGAACGTTTGGGATGCTATCAACGACCCACTTATGGGTACGTTGATGGATAAGATGTTTTCAAGAAGTAAAAATCCAAAAGGGAAATTCCGTCCTTGGATACTTCGTTCAACGCCCCTTGTTGCGGTAACGGCGATTGCATTTTGGACGCTCCCCACGTTTTTTGACGGCATAAAAATGCTCGTTGTACTCTTCCTTTGTAAGATTTTGTACGAGGGTGCTTACACAATGTTCAATATTCCCATGGGCTCTCTTCTTTCCGCAATGTCAACAAATGACCAAGAAAGAGCATCGCTTTCGAGCGCTCGCGGAGTGGGATCAGCGTTGGGTAACGCCATTCCCGGTATCGTTGGTGTTGAAATAATAAAGCATTACGGTACTGAAAATGCAGAGGGATATCGCGTTGTCGGTGTTGCTTGTGCACTTGTTGGATTTGTAATTTGCTTGCTTCACTACTATTTTACCGAGGAAAGAAATCCGCAGGGACTTGGCACGACGGATGAAAATATAAAGTGGTCCGATGTTTTCGTGTCTTTGAGAAAAAATCCACTTTTCTTGGCACTTTGTATTCACGGTGTTTGTGTTTGCGCAATGCAGGCAATATTCAATTCAGTTGCTACGTACACATATCAAGACGTTTACGGAAATATCAAATTAATGGAGATGATGTATCCCGCAAGCGCTCCTGCTATGATTTTTATTTTCTCTCTTGCTCCTTGGCTGTCTAAAAAGATAGGCCTTAAAAAGTTGATTGAATATTCTCTTATTCTCGGAAGTGTTGTTTTTGCAGTTTTATTCTTGCTTGTGAGGGTAACTGAGGTTAATGCCGTTTGGTTTTTGATACTTTCTTCGCTTGCTCTTGGTATTCCCACCGTTTCAATTCAAATGCAATGGGGACTTGTTGCTGAGGCAATAGATTATAATGAGGCCGTTATCGGAAAGAGGGCAGAGGGTACTATTTACGGAACCTTCAATCTTGCAAGAAGAATCGGTGGCGGTATCGGTCAAGGTCTTCTTATTAAGATGCTTGCTTGGTTTGACTATGACGCTGCGCTCTCCGAAGCAGGACAAATACAATCGGATTTTACTGTATTGGGAATACATCTAAGCAATGCTTTGCTCCCCGCTATCTTTGTATTGGGATCTTGGATTGCATTTAGATTCGTTTGGAAGATCACTCCCGAAATAAAGGACAAAATAGCGCAAAAGAAAGAAGCTGAGCGCCGTTTGATTGAAGATATTGAAAGATAATTTGGAGAGGGAAATGAAGACTTATATCATTAAAACTCCGTGTGGAGAAATAAAAGGTACCGATTGCAGACTTGAAAACGTAGTTGCTTTCAAGGGTATTCGCTATGCAACTGCGGGTAGATGGGAGTATCCCAAGCAGGTGACGGGCTGGGAGGGCGTTTACGACGCAACGAAATACGGTCATTGCGCTTATCAGCCGCGCACGTTTGTGAGCGAGTCGGATAACCCCAATAAAAGATTTTATTATAGAGAATTCCGTGAGGGAATGGAGTACACCTATAGCGAGGACTGCCTTTTCCTCAACATTTGGAAGCCCGAGGATGCCAAAGAGGGCGATAAGCTTCCCGTCCTTTTCTATATCCACGGCGGCGGATTTACGGGCGGATGCTCCAACGAAAAGAGCTTTGACGATCCCATTTGGGCGCAAAAGGGAATAATTGCGGTGAGCATCAACTACCGCCTTGGCCCTCTTGGATTTATGGTTCTTCCCGAGCTCAAGGAAGAGGCGGGCAAGACGGGCAACTACGGTCTTTACGACCAGCTTTGCGCTATGAAGTGGATAAGAGATAACATCTCCGCATTTGGCGGTGACCCCAATGCTGTGACCATTATGGGACAAAGCGCGGGCGCTATGAGTGTTCAGCAGCATAGCTTTAGTCCTCTTTCAAAGGGACTCTTCCGCGGCGCAGTAATGAGCAGCGGCGGTGGCGTTCATAAGGTTCTTTCCGCGGCTCCTGCGGATAAAATGTACGATTTTTGGCACGGAGTTATGAATATTGCAGGCGTGAAAACGCTTGAGGAATTCCGCGCGCTCGACGTTGCAAAGCTTTTTGAGGCGTGGAAGCTTGGTCAAAAGCAGCTCAAGAAGCCGGCATCCTGCTTTCCCTGTGTTGACGGCGAATTCGTTCTCGGCTCGGGATGCGACCTTTTCGCAAGGGGCGTTCAGCACGACATAAATTATATGGCGGGCTCAACGAGTCATGATATGGTGCCTCCCTTTATCTATTCTATGTCAAAGAAGTGGTGTGAGGGACAAAAAAAGAATAGCTACACTTGGTTTTTCGATAGAGTTCTTCCCGGCGAAACGTACGGCGCGTGGCACTCAAGCTACCTTTGGTATTGGTTTGATACACTTGATAACGGCTGGCGTCCTTGGACAAAGAAGGATAGAGAGCTTGCGAAAATGATGAGCGACTATCTCGTTAATTTCGTAAAGACGGGCGACCCTAACGGAGCAAATTTGCCCGAGTGGAAGTCCGCTCAAGAAAGCAAAAAGGCACTCTTTATGGGCGAAAACGAGCCAAAGATGTCCAATCCGTCAACATTCAAGCTTTGGCACACTTTGATTACAAACAAGAACGTTGGATTCTAATATATAAACGGAAGGCACTCGCCTTCCGTTTTTGTTTTTGAATTTTGATTTGTCGCGCACGTTGTTCGCACTAACCAATAGGTTGTTTTG
>JAZRCO010000100.1:0-7075 GCA_045659855.1 Eubacteriales bacterium
CATCGGAGGAGGCACGGGCATGCCGTTCTTCTCGACCGATACGGCGGCGGCGATCCACGGGGCTGAAATCGGCGCGGACGTTATCCTTATGGCTAAGTACATCGTCGGCATCTATACCGCCGACCCTAAGGTAGATCCAAGCGCAAGAAGATATGACGAGATCACCTACCGTGAGATCCTCGACAAGGAGCTTAAAGCCCTTGACATTCCCGCAAGTGCGTTTTGCATGGAGAACGACATCAAATGCTATGCCTTTGCGCTTAGCGATCCCATGAACATCTATCGCGTAATTATGGGCGAAAAGATGGGAACTGAATTACACAGATAAAAAAAGGAAATAATACAAGAAAAGAGGAAACTATTATGGCATTCAACATTAAGATTTACGAAGAAAAGATGACAAAAACCATCGCATCCTATGACTATAACCTTCAGTCCATCCGCGCAGGACAGGCGAATGCGGGTGTTCTTAACCGTGTTACCTTTGAGTACTACGGCTCTCCCACACCTGTAAACCAGATGGCTGATATTAGAATGGCGGACGCGAGAACACTCACGATCACACCCTACGATGCATCCACACTCAAGGCAATCGAAAAGGCGATCCTTACAAGCGACATCGGAATCAACCCCTCCAACGACGGTAAGATGATCCGCCTTGTATTCCCCCAGGTTACCGAGGAAAGACGTAAGGACCTCAAAAAGCAGATTCAGAAGATGGGCGAGGACACAAAGGTAATTATCCGTAATATTCGCCGTGATGCAAACGACGATATTAAGAAGGGCAAGAAGGACGGCGAACTCACCGAGGATGACGTAAAGAGTGCTGAAAAGAAGGTACAGGACCTCACGGACAAGTACATTAAGGAAGTTGACGCATGCTCCGCAAAGAAGGAAGCTGAGGTAATGGCGATCTAAAATTATTGAAACATTAAGGCGGGGGCACAAATTCCCGCCTTTTTGGAATATTTTGAGGTGTTTAAGAGAATAGACAAATTGGGATTTAACGGTGTGTTCGCACCGCACCAATCGATTGTTTTGCGTCGAGTTAGTTTAAGAAAAGAATAATGTTCTTTTTGAAAAAAGAACCAAAAACTTTTTGTAGAGCTTCGCGGCAAAATTTTGCGCAAATTGTGTTGTAATGTTGCTCATTACAACACATAACGATTTTCTCGCCATTTTAACAGGCGGCTCGAAAATCTATAATTTGCTGCTATGCTAATAGCCACGTTGTTCGCACAAACCTTATTATGAGGCAATATGTGAGTAAATTTTAGAAAATCAATCCGTAGGATTGGTTTTCGTAGTACGGACGAAGAAATGTCCGTCGAATACTTGTATTCGTAAGGGCATTTGTTTGTTCGTACCGATAATTCCTTTAGGAATTGTCGAAAATTTACGTAAACCCACCGCAAACTCGCTCGATTGTTTCGTCCACCTTTTCAAAGGTGGCGCCCGCCGCGTAGGCGACCTAAACACAAACTAACTTGCGCGACAAATCAAAATTTAAAAAATTAACAAACCCAAGAGGTAATGAAATTGGAAAAGAAAATTGATTTTAAAGTTGATGAAAATTTAAGACACATCGCTTTCATTATGGACGGTAACGGTCGTTGGGCAAAAAAACGCGGAATGGACCGTCCCGAAGGGCACAAGGTCGGAGTCAAGGTCTTTGAGGACGTTGCCAACCTTTGCTTTGATATCGGACTTGAGGCGGTTACCTTCTACGCTTTTTCAACTGAAAACTGGAAGCGTCCACCTGCCGAGATCAAGGTGATCATGATGCTCTTGTCCACGTACCTCGATAAGTGCGGCGACTCGCTGATAAAGAAGGGCGTCCGTATTAGAATGCTCGGCGACAAGAGTGCCCTCGACGGTACGCTGAGAGCCAAGATTGAAAAGCTCGAGCGAGAGAGCCGTCATTGTAAGCGCGTGATAAACGTGGCGATAAACTACGGCGGTCGCGACGAGATAGTCCATGCCTGTCAAAAGCTCGTTGACGAGGGCAGGGAGATAAGCAAGGAGAATTTGTCACTTGCACTTTACACTGAAGATTGCATTGAGCCCGACCTTGTGATAAGGACGGCGGGAGAGAAGCGCCTATCCAACTTTCTTTTGTGGCAGGCGTCGTATTCGGAGCTATATTTCACGGATACGCTTTGGCCCGATTTCGGCGAGGAGGACCTCATGTTAGCTATAAATGATTTTTATTCAAAACGCCGTCGCTACGGCGGACTTTGATCGATAAGGAGATAGAATATGAAACAAAGAGTTATTACCGCTATAGTGCTTTTGCTTGTGGCTATTCCCGTGTGCATTTTTTCGGGAACGGTAATTTTCCCCATGGCTATGGCATTTATCGGATTTATGGGTGTTTACGAGATGCTCGGCTGTATGGGAACAAGAAGGAATTTGTTGATTTCCATACCCCTTTACGCACTTGCGATAGCTTCGCCGTTCACCGTTTGGTATAAGTATAACTACTACCTGCTCAGCTCATTGCGACCCGACTACAGTGCGATTCTCGTGCCACTTATTTGTGTTCTTTATCTTCTCGGCGTTTGGGTATTCTCCTACGAGAAGGACACTGAGGTCGACATGAACAAGATAATCACGAGTGCGATCGTCTCGCTTTACATAATTGGCGCTTGCTCGTCGATCGTAATGATAAGAGAGGCAGTTGGCGGCGAATTTTACTGGTACTTTATTTTCATAGGCGCATGGGTAACCGACACATTTGCATACTTCACGGGCATGCTCTTTGGCAAGCATAAGCTGATTCCGACTGTAAGCCCGAAGAAGACGGTCGAGGGAGCGATAGGCGGCATAGTATTTTGCGTTGCATTCTTTATTGGATACGGGGCATTGCTCAACCATGTCACGCAATACGATATAAGCTTAGTACTTTTGGGCTTTGCGGGCTTAATATCCGCATTTGTATCGATGATAGGCGACCTTTCGATGTCGGTAATCAAGAGAAAGTACGGAATAAAGGACTACGGCAAGATATTCCCCGGACACGGCGGAGTACTTGACCGATTCGACTCAATACTCGCAGTAGCGATCGTAATGGCACTTTTCTTGGTGTAATTGTTAGTTTACGAACGAACTAAAAGGTTGTTTTATTCACTTTAAAAAAGTGGAGAAAACACTCGCTCAGTCGGTGCTAACGTACCTATAAAAACCCCAATTTCGACAGTATCTCAAGGAACGATATACAATATGGAAAAAATGATTATTCTCGGGTGCACCGGCTCCATTGGTGTGCAGGCGCTCGACGTTGCTGAAAAAACTAATACTGAGGTCATCGGCATTTGCGCTAACAAAAATTGGCGAAAAGTTGAGATGCAGGCAAGGACGTATCGCGTTCGATTCGCCGCAATGTGCGACGAGGAGTCCGCGATCGAGCTTTCTCTCGCTCTCGCCGATACCGAAATCCGTGTCTTTTCGGGCGTTGACGGCATTTGCGAGATGATCGCCGCTTGCGCCGAGGAGGGTGCGACCTTTGCCGTCAACTCGATCATCGGTCAGGCGGGGCTCCTTCCCACGCTCGCCGTTCTCGATAACGGAATAAGACTTGCGCTCGCAAACAAGGAGAGTCTTGTGGTTGCGGGCGAGATAGTTATGCAAAAAGCACGCGAAAAGGGAATCGATATCCTACCCGTTGACAGCGAGCACTGTGCCATCCACCAATGCTTGCGTGCGGGCAAAAGAGAAGAGGTCAAGAGGATCATCCTCACCGCCTCGGGTGGCCCCTTTTTCGGAATGAGGAAGGACGAGGTCTATAATATGCCCCTCTCACGCGCACTTGCACATCCCACCTGGTCGATGGGAGCAAAGATTACCATCGACAGCTCTACTCTTATGAACAAGGGCTTTGAGATAATCGAGGCGGCTCATCTTTTCTCGCTTACGGCGGATAAGATAGACGTTCTCGTTCATCGAGAGAGTATAATTCACTCAATGGTCGAATACATTGATAATAGCGTTATCGCACAGCTTTCCGTGCCCGATATGCGTCATTGCGTACAGTATGCGCTTGATAAGGCGTCGAGGACGGATGGTATTATCGAGCCGCTCGACCTTGCAAAAATATCCAAGCTCACCTTTGCCGAGCCCGACAGGGAGGCATTCCCCCTTCTTGACCTTGCCCTCTACTCGCTTGCGAGGGGAGGAGCGACCTGCGCCGCGCTCAATGCGGCAAACGAGGTTGCCGTTGGCGAATATTTGAAGGAGAGAATCAAATTCGGACAAATCGCGGACTGCGTTTGCCACGTGGTGATGGCGATGCCGCACGCGGCGGACGTCCACACGCTTGACGGTATTTTTGCCGTCGATTCGGAGGCAAGGGAGCTTGCCAAATCATATTTGAATCAGGAGAAATAAATTGAACTTTATATTTTACGCATTAGTAACCGCACTAATTATTGGATTTTTGACATTTATACACGAATTCGGGCACTTTTTCTTCGCCCGACTTTTCAAGGTGCCCGTTATTGAATTCGCCATCGGAATGGGCCCCAAGCTCTTCTCATGGACGGGCAAGACGGGAACGAGATATGCGCTTCGTGCCTTTCCCATCGGCGGCTTCGTTCAAATGGAGGGCGAGGAGGGAACGAGCGACGATCCCAACGCCTATAACAACCTCAATCCTTGGAAGAAGATTGCGGTAACGGCGGCGGGCCCCGCTGTGAATATCATTTTTGCGGTCATCGTGATGTTCATTCTCGTTCTTTGCACGCCCACGCTCGGCTCAACAACGGTTGCGGATTTTGTTGACGGCTCGGTGAGTCACTCGAGTCTTCAGCCGATGGACGAGATAGTTAAGATAGGCAACGTTGCCGTGCACACGAGCGAGGAGCTCTACTATGAGGTAGCAATGCAGGGCTTTGAGGCGATAGATATCACAGTTATCCGTGAGGGCAAGAGAATTGTTCTTGAGGATGTCGTTTTCAACACCGTAAGCGAGAGCGGAGTGCTTTTGGGCGTGGCTGACTTTAGAGTTTACGCATTGAGCGCACTTTCAAACGTAACTGTATTCGACTATCTCTCGCAGGCGTTCTACCGTTCGATAAATACGGTCAAAACGGTATTCGATTCACTGATAGGACTCATCACGGGACGCTTTGGCGTTGATGCGGTATCGGGCCCTGTAGGAATCATTGAAAGTGTTGGACAGGTGGCGGCGATCAATCCCTCGGCGCTTGTCAACTTTGTTGTGCTTATAAGCATGAATCTTGGCATATTCAATCTTTTGCCTGTTCCCGCACTCGACGGCGGACGCATCCTTTTCCACCTCATCGACGGCATTGCAGGCAAAAAGGTAATCAAAAAGGAGATAGAGGACACGATAACGGGCATCACAATGCTCCTGCTCCTCGGCTTTATGTTCCTTGTTTCAATTAAGGATATAATCAATCTTTTCTAAGGACGAAAAATGATATACAACGAGATCAGAAGAAAAACGAAAAAGCTAAGGATAGGAAGCACGTATATCGGCGGTGATGCGCCGATCGCTATCCAGTCGATGACCAACACCGACACCTGCGACAGAGAGGCGACTCTCGCACAGATCCGTGCGCTGCAGGATGCGGGATGCGACATCGTGAGGATAACCGTTCCAACGCTCGAGGCGGCGGAAACCGTGCCCTATCTTAAGAAAAACGGAATATACATACCCGTCGTTGCCGACATCCATTTCGACTATAGAATAGCGCTTCGCTGTGCGGAGCTCGGGGTGGACAAGATTAGGATAAACCCGGGGAATATCGGCAAGGACGAAAATGTGAAGGCGGTAGCCGACGCATGCCGCGAGAGGGGGATACCCATCCGTATAGGCATAAATTCGGGCTCGCTCCAAAGGGACATTTTGGAAAAGCACGGCTCACCAACGCCCGAGGCGCTTTGCGAGAGCGCATTCCGTCACATCGCATTGCTTGAAAAATACGGCTTTGAGGACGTGGTCGTGTCGATAAAGGCATCGAACGTGCCCTCAATGATAAAGACTAATAAATTGCTTGCGCAAAGCTGTCCCTATAACATCCATCTCGGTGTAACCGAGGCGGGAAGTGAGGATATCGGCACAATGAAGAGTGCCATCGGCATCGGCTCGTTGCTTTGCGAGGGCATTGGCGATACTATCCGAGTTTCTCTCACCGCCGACCCCGTGCTTGAGATAGCGGCGGCTAAGAAGATACTCTCCGCCGTTGAGATAGAGGGACAAAGCGGCATGAGGATAGTGAGCTGCCCCACCTGTGGAAGAACGAAGATAGACCTCATCTCGCTCGTTGCTAGGTTCGAGGATGCGGCGAAAAGAGAAGGACTTATGGATAAGCCCGTCAAGGTCGCACTTATGGGTTGCGCAGTCAACGGCCCCGGTGAAGCTCGTGAAGCCGACATCGGCATTGCGGGTGGCATTGGCGAGGGACTCCTTTTCTCCCACGGTGAGATAATCGAAAAAATTCCCGAGGATAAGATAATAGACGTTTTGATAAAAAGGATAAAAGAAATTTGAGGTAGATCATGGCTGAGAAGACCTTTCTCGAAAAATTTAATAAATACCAACCGACCGACACGGAGATAAAACGTGTCTTGTCGTGCGTTAAGCAATATACGGTTCGCCTTAATAAGGAAGCGCGAGTTATCGAAACTGACGTTTATTTTGACACTATTGTCAACAAATCCCTCTTATATCGCATTGAAAATGAGATAAGAGAGGCATATACTCTTAGCATTATGAAGCTCATGCCCAAATATCCCGCCAACCTCTTTGAGAAGAGCTATTTTGAGCAAATCCTTCTTGAGGCGGAGAGAGTCGGCATCGTGGCAAGAGGATTCTTTAGCGGATGCGACTATACCTTCGAGGGTGATAGCATCACGGTGAGCATTCCCTTCGTTGCGGGAGGAGTGACCCTCCTTGAAAATGCCGAGACACCCAAAATAATTGAGAATATCATCTCCTCCGAGTTCGGTATTCGCTACAAGGTAAATATCGTTAGCAACGAGGAGCTCGCATACTCCGCAAAGGAGAAGAAGAGAAGCGAGATGCAAAGATTCGACCGTGAGATAGCCGAGC
>JAZRCO010000101.1:0-3074 GCA_045659855.1 Eubacteriales bacterium
GGGTTTGGGGATCATCTTCTTCTCCCTCAACCACGTATACCACGCTATCAGCGTTTCCAAGATCACTGTAATGGAACTTCAACACTATGTCTCCCGACGTACTTACCGATACGCCGGCAAATTCCTCGTTGTTAGCTCCTGCTGTCGCAGCCACAGCCACTATTGTCATAACGACCGCGAGAGCAATTACAGTGAAGAGGATAGCCGATTTTTTGAAAATCGTCTTAGTTTTCATAAATTCTCTCCTTTAAGAATTAATTTACTTGTTTATTTGGGACGCTTAAACATAAAAAACAAACTTGCGATACCCTTCTTCAATATTGGGCATTTTGTCAAAAAAAGAATACCGATCCATTCTATTTTTATAGTCAACACTATTATAGCACTTTCCCCTTTCAATGTCAAGGAAAAACTTGGTGTTTTTTGTCTTTTTTCTTCGTCGTTTTTAACAAAATATCCCTATTCAAATTGTGCATTTTGCCTACTGTAATCCTCTATAAAATATAATCGCGGGGATTTTTGATGTTTTGGGATGCTATTTGTCGAACAAATCAATAAAAGCGGCAAGATATGCTCCTGTCGCTTTTGGGTATATAAAATTACTTGTCAAACACAACCAGATTGGAGTAAAGCCCCTTGGGATAATGGTTCTTTGCCATTCCCGAGCTTATCTTGGCTCCGCCAAGCGCGCAGCCGTCAACAATGACTGCGGCGTAGCCGCTTTTACGACCGTCAATGCTCTCCATACATTCCTCGCATGGTATCTCCATGCCGCGAATGTAATCCGCCACCCTTTTTGAGTCACCGTCGAGCTTGATTTTAAGCGAAAAACTGTCGCCGCACGCCGAAAAAAGCTGATGATGCGGCACTATACGGTTTCCTCTCACCTCTCCGACACAAACTCCCGCCGCGACTGTGGAATAATCGGGAAGCGCGATACCGGGTTTAAGATACACGAGTGAGCCGAGCAAAACAAGCTCTCCGCTCGGCATTTCGGTCAGATTTTCCTCTAAAAATGTCCTCGCCAACTCTATCGAATCAAGCTCGGTGCGCGTGGGGCGAGTCTTCCGCTCATCCCTTGTACGCTTGCTCTTTTTTTGACGTTTTTTACTCTCGTTTTGTTCGTCGAATTCGGCCATTTTTTGTATATTGTTTTTCATCAGCGCGATGAACTGTCCCTCGCCCGCCGACACGTGCGGATAGAAACGGCGAGTCAATTTCATATCGTATTTTGCACCCTCAAAATTTATGCCGTCCGAGGTGTGTTTTTCAAGATTTTCCCTTACTTTGACCAGCTCAAAATCGGGATGTGTGTCGAGAAACCACTCCACGTTTTTTTCATTTTCTTCAAGGGAAAAAGTGCAGGTGGAATACAGAAGAAATCCTTGCGGCGCAACGCATTTTGCCACGTTTCCAAGTATCTCTCTCTGCCGCTCCGCGCACATTGCTACGTTGTCCTCGCTCCATTCTGAAATTGCCGCGGGAATTTTACGGAACATACCCTCGCCGGAGCAGGGTGCATCGCACAAAACGACGTCAAATTCGCCTGCGTATTTATCGGCAATAACCGCTGTATCGAGATTGGTGACGACCACGTTTTTACACCCCATTCGCTCCACGTTGCCTTGCAAAATCCGTGCGCGCTTGGACTCGTATTCATTTGCCAAAACCACGCCGTTCTGTCCCACAAGATGTGCTATTTGAGTGGTCTTTCCACCGGGTGCGGCGCAGCTGTCAAGCGCCCTCATTCCCTCGTGCCAATCAAGCGCAAAAACGGTAGCCATCGCAGAGGGATCCTGCATATATATAGCGCCCGAATGGTGCGATGCGTAGGCGCTTGGAAATTGCTCGTCGGTAGCGTAGCTGTCAGGCGGAAAATCAAGCTTTTTTCGCGATATTGCGGGGTCGCTCCGCTCAAATTCCTCGGTCGTCGTCTTTATAAGATTGACTCTGAACGAGCGCACGGCATCTCCGTTCTCAATGGCATCAAAAAGCTGTTCCGCCTCTTGTCCCATAAGGGATTTCATTCTCTCCTTAAATCTTTGGGGTAACATCATTTTTCTCCAAATACAAAGTCGTCGGGTGTGCCGTCAAGCTCTAAGATCTCAAATATTTGTTGAAGCAGCTCGCGCGCGGATGATGCGAGGTGTGTCGCCCCCACGCCTTTGAGCGCTTCCTCATCACGAAAGCCCCAGGTCACTGCGACGCAGGGCATATTTGCCGCATTCGCGGTCAGTACATCGACCTCGGAGTCGCCCACATAAACTGCATTTTGAACGCCTAATCTTGTAACAGTGTCAAGCAGCGCGTCGGGGTGCGGTTTCAGGCGTATTCCCTGACGGTCACCCACCACGAGAGCCAATCGGTCATCGAAGTGCTTTTGGCACGCGATACGCGCCGCCGCGTCGGGCTTGTTGCTGACCACGGCGCACAAAACCCCTTTATATGAAAGGACATCCAAAAGCTCGACAATGTGAGGATAGGGCGAGGTCTTTATCGCCGCGTGATCCTTATAATATGCGGAAAATTCCGAAAACAGCTCTTCAAAATCAGGATTTTCCGCGCCTCCGTCAACCGCTCTTTCAAACAGCTTTCGCGCTCCGTCACCCACAAATCCACGCACCTCCGAGAGCGTTCTCTGCCTCATTCCGTGCCGTGCAAGCTCGTGATTGAGCGAGTCGGCTATATCTTCAAGCGTATTCAAAAGCGTGCCGTCAAGATCAAATATTACTGCCTTTTTCTGCCTCATTTATATTCTCCCATTCATTTTACTGACAACATTTTATACTATTTTGACCGTTTTGTCAATCGTGTGTCAGTTTTTTATTGCTTTGACATCAAAAATCCGTTGACAAAAAAGCGTCTTTGTGTTAAAGTATGGAATGAAAACACTCAAATAAACAATAAAAAGGATACAATATGCTCTCAATCAGAAAAAGTTTTCGTCACACGCGCGTCGCCTGCTATATCGGCTTCGTCGTTCAGGCGTTACTCGTAAATTTTTCACCGCTACTCGTTCTCATTTTTGAAAATGAATACAATATCCCACTCTCAAAGATCACTTTGCTATTTAC
>JAZRCO010000102.1:0-9598 GCA_045659855.1 Eubacteriales bacterium
CTATATATTAAGCAGGTTAATGGAATGACTGCTGATTATGACGTTGACCAAACATACTGGGCTTTCTATATTAATGGTGAATATGCTATGACAGGAGTTGATACCACTCCCATTACCGAAGGCGAGATATATTCATTGGTACGTTCTCGATAAAAATTAATTATGCATAAAATAAACAAAAAGCATCTTTCAATAAAGGAAATATGTCTTTTTGCGATACTTGGTGCTTTGATGTTCATTTCTAAGATCGTTATGGAAGCGCTCCCCAACATTCACCTGCTCGGAATGTTGACAATGACCTATACGGTCGTGTTTCGCAAAAAGGCGCTTATACCGATATATGTTTACGTTTTGCTAAACGGACTTTTCGCGGGCTTCAATACGTGGTGGGTGCCGTATTTGTACATTTGGACAATACTTTGGGGCTTGACCATGCTTCTTCCCAAGAATATGAGTAAGTCGCTTAAATGCGTGGTATATCCATTGCTTTGCGCTCTCCACGGACTCTGCTTTGGAGCACTCTACGCACCCGTTCAAGCACTCATGTTCGGCTTTAATCTCGAGCAAACGCTTGCATGGATAGCCGCAGGATTCACCTTTGATATCTTGCATACGGCGGGTAATTTTGCGGTTGGACTTTTGATTTATCCCGTGAGTGAGACTCTAAAAAAACTAACGAAAAACATATAAAAAATTTAGACCTGCAGGTAATCCTGCAGGTCTTTTCTTACTCATTGTCATCGGCGAGCTTTCTAACGAAGTCGGTTATCTCGTTACCAACGGCAATAAGCTCGTCGGCAAACTCCTTGGTGGTCATTCGTGAAATGCCCGAATGCACGGCGGCAAACTGAACGAGCTTATCGCCCGTGACCACGCGTATCTTATAGTTCGGGCCAAGGGCGTGCATCATTCTCTCGATAAAAGCATCGGCGGTTTGATTTTCCTTGGTGAATACCACACGGTATCCGTTGCTTGTGAAATCGGAGCCCATACCCTCCTTAACGAGGTAGGCGTCGAATACAAGAACGAGATTCTCCTTAGTATATGCCACGTAATTTGCAAGAATGTCCATCAATTCCTCGCGCGCCTTTTCAAGAGAGAAGTCGGCAACCTCCTTGAGGAGGTCCCAAGCGTAGATAAGATTGTAGCCATCAACGATTATCATGCTTTCTTGCTTGATTTGCGCCTTCCTTGTGGACTTCGATTTGCTTGCGGAGATGATTTTCGGCTCGCTGTATTTTTTGCGTCTTATTGGGCCGAATTCTCGCATCATTATAGCTTCAAGCTCCTCGTCGGAGAGGGAGTATTTTTTCGCAAGCGACGATGCCTTGGGAATAACGGCTTGCGCCTGTTCACCAACGCTTATGTCAACGTCAATGTGCTTTAAGGAATCCACCTCTCGCCAATTTGCAACGTATCCTGCACCGTGGGCGCAAAAAACGGAGTGGGGAGGATTTCTAAGGTCGCTCTCGGGGTCATAGCCAACCCTTTCCACTATCTCATCTTGATTGTGGCATTCGTCGTAGCCGTCGCTCACGCAAGTGAGCTTTCCTTCGCCCCTCGTGTACGAGATGACCTCCGCAATGTAATCGTGGAGGGTTGCAACGGGTGCTCTACCGCAAATGACACTAAAGCTCTCGCCGTTTTGTTCCATTTCAAAGTCGGCAAAGCGCATTTGAAGATCGTTCATTGCTCGACCGACCATGGAGGAGGGAATTTCCAAGCTGAATTTATAATATGGCTCAAGAAGAGTGCATCCACCCTTCATAAGACCGTGACGTACCGCCCTGAGCGTCGCTTGACGAAAATCTCCGCCCTCGGTATGCTTGAGGTGTGCCTTGCCTGCAATAACGGTTATTTTCGTGTCGGTCAGCGTTGCGCCCGTCAGTACACCGCGGTGATTCTTTTCATATAGATGGGAGAGGATAAGGCGTTGCCAGTTCGTAGCGAGCATATTTTCAGGAATTCTCGTGTCGAACACAAGCCCCGTGCCCTTGGGCTGCGGCTCAAGGAGGAGCTGCACCTCGGCATAGTGTCGAAGCGGCTCAAAATGACCGACTCCAATCGCCTTGCTCTTTATTTTTTCCTTATAAAGTATCTTGCCTGCGCCAAATTCGCAGCTTATGCCAAAGCGCTCAAGGATGAGTCTTTTGAGTAGGTCGATTTGAATCTCACCCATCAGTCGCGCCTCAATTTGCTTGAGCTCCTCATTCCAGTATAGATGGAGTGACGGCTCCTCCTCCTCAAGCTCCTTGAGCTTGGGAAAATAAAGGTTTACGTCACATCCCGCAGGGAGAATTATCCTATAGGAAAGCACGGGCTCAAGAACGGGCTTGTTGGAGTTGCTCTCCATACCGAGTCCCTGACCCGAATAGGTAGAGGTAAGACCGATAACGGCGCAAATTTCGCCCGCATTTGCGGATTCAACTTGGTCGAATTTTTCGCCCGAATAAAGACGGATTTGACTGATCTTTTCAATCAAGCGTTTTCCGTCGGCGGTGAGGTAGGAGATTTCATCACGAGTGGAAAGGGAGCCGCTCGTAATTTTCACATAGGTTAAACGGGTGTTGCCGATTCTTGCTATCTTAAATACCTGAGCGCCGAAATCCTTACCCTCGTAAACGGGAGAGAGCGTGTATTTGTCAAGTGTTTTAAGTAAAAAGTCAACGCCCTGCATTCTAAGGGCCGAGCCGAAAACGATTGGAAAGAGCTTTCTTTCGCTGATCAAGGTAGCAACGTCGAGATCGTCAATGCTCTCGCCGCTTAAATGCGTTTCAAGAAAATCCTCGTGAACGAGAGCGAGCTTTTCGTCAAGCTCGTCCTTGCTTTGCGTGTCAAAGAAAGATACGCACGCGCTCGAAAGAATCGACGCGATCTCCTCCTCCTGCTCGTCCTTCGTCTTTATTGCGATATCGCTTTTGTTAACGAAAATGAAGGTCGGCACCTTGTAGAATTCAAGGAGATTCCAAAGCGTTCTCGTGTGATTTTGAACACCGTCGGCGCCGCTGATAACGAGGATGGCGTAATCGAGAAGGGAAAGCACTCTCTCCGCCTCGGCGGAAAAATCGACGTGCCCCGGAGTGTCAAGGAGAATGAAATCGCATTCGTTTGTGGAAAAACGTGCTTGCTTTGAGAAGATGGTAATACCGCGCTCGCGCTCAACGGCATTGGTGTCGAGATAGGTATTCTTGTGATCGACTCTACCGAGCGTTCTGATTTTACCGCAGGCGTAGAGCATTGCTTCGGATAGGGTGGTTTTACCCGCATCAACGTGAGCGAGAATACCGATGGTCAGCTTCTTCATATTCGTTCTCCTTTCATAGATTTCGCATAAAATATAATCAATTATATCATAGTTTCGTTGCTTTTTCAACCTCAAAACCTTCAAAAAGCAACTCAAAGTAGCAAAAATGTTAGCTAAAATATATTGAAAAGCAGCAAAAAAAGTGATATAATTTATTCCATAGTAACCAAAAGGAGGACTATTATATGAGAAACACAAGAAGAATCGTTTGGGGTATTATATTTATTGCGGCGGCCGTTGTGCTTGTTCTCAACTCATTCAATATAATTGAATTTGATTTATTCTTTGATGGCTGGTGGACATTGTTTATCATAGTGCCGTCCATTGCGGGAATATTTGAAAAGAATAATAAGACCGAAAGCATAGTCGGTCTTGGAATAGGTATTTTGTTCCTTCTTTGTGCGCAAAATATAATCGATTGGGATATGGTTTGGAAGATCGCACTTCCCGTAGTTATCGCAACGATAGGAATTAAGATGATCATTAGCGCGTTTAAAAAGAGTAAGGGCTCAAAGAGGGTTAGCCATATAGAGATTAAGAATGGCCATTCTCAAAGAGGAATAGCGATCTTTAGTGGCACCGAGCTTAATTTTGATAGCGTAGTATTTGAGGGTGCGGATCTTGTTGCCGTTTTCGGCGGTGTGGATTGCGACCTTAGAGGTGCAATTATTGACCAAGATTGCGTAATTAATGCCGCATGCGTTTTCGGAGGAATCGATATTAAGGTTCCCGATAACGTTCAGGTAATAAATAACTCCGCTACCGTATTTGGAGGAATCGACGTACATAAGAATAATCCAACCGCAACTCACAAGCTCTATATTGAGGGCGCGTGCATATTTGGTGGAATTGATATTAAATAACAAATAAAAAGGGTTGGAAGCGATGGCTTCCGACCCTTTATTTTTTAGTTTAATTGAATATGTAAGTTACCGTAACGGTGTTGCCCGAATCGGTATCAAACGTGATTGCAACGCTGCTTGCAGCGCTTGATGTATATTCAACCTTAACGCTTCCGTTAGAAATGCTCATATCGATTCCTGCAAACGCCTTCAAGGATACGATGTTTGCCTTGAGGGTGCGTCCAACAACCATATCGGAGCCGAGTGTTTTGTAGGAGAAATTGAACTTAGGGAGCGCGTATTCATCCGCCTCGGAGCTTGTGAGAGTGCCCTCGGTTGTAGTAACGTAATTACCGGGAACTGAGATTGAATCGCCGTTAGTATCAAATCCGCTGAATCTTTCTACCTTGTAGTTAACGTTTTTGACGCCCTCAACAACGGTAACGTCATACTGCTCGTTCAAGGCGCCGCCGTTTGCATATTGGATAGCAACCTTGATTGTGTAGGATGAAAAATCCTTATTGCAAAGATCGTTCAAAAGATCGAAATCGGGATTGCTGTCATCAACGCCGAAATTACAGGAGGGGAGAGCTATTACTAATGAGAAAATCACGAACAAAGCTAAAATAATCTTTTTCATAAATAACTACCTCCATTAAAAGTATTTCTTGGTGATAAGACCGAGGAGTGCGAAAAGAATCGTTGAAAGTGAAATCACAGCAACGCCAACGAAGGAGCTTGAAATTTCATCCGCTTCGTTATTAGCTATTGTAATGCTTTCGTTATATTCCTCGATGATACCGATAAGAACGTTATATTTGCTTGAAACGATTGACTTGTCCTCGTCGGAAAGACTGTTGTATACGATAACTGCCTGTCTAATCTCGGCAAATCTTTCTTCACCTGTGCTTGTTGAGCTCGACAGTGCGTTTACGGCAGTGAAGAAGTCGGTAGCAGTGTAATACTCAATACCTGAATCTGGATCGAGTGATCCGCATACTGCACATCTACCGCCGATATATTCGTGGGCGATGGTGTTGGTGTAAGAGTCAACGTAGGAATCGCCGCACGCACAAAGATGAGTTGTATATCCCTTGCTTGAGCAGGTGGGTTTGGTAACGAGTGTTGAATAGGAGTGAACGTGTCCGATAACGGGAATCGTAGCAACCTCGCTTGCATCACATCTTGAGCAATCTCTATGCTTTGAGCCGGTGCTATTCTCAGTTGCCTCAACGTCAATTATCCAGCTACCGTATGAGTGACCGAGTGCCTTGAGTGTTTCGGTTTTTGTGTTGCTACATACCGTACATGTGTAGATGATCGATCCTGTTGTTGTGCAGGTAGCACTTGATGTTGCGGAGCCGTTATTCCAAGAGTGACCGAGAGCGGAGACCGTTTCGGTCTTTGTTTCGTTACAGTGAGAGCAGTAATATGTCTTAACGCCTGCAGTTGAGCACGTGGGTTTAGTGGTTACTGTTCCGTTATCCCAGCTGTGACCGTCGGTAGCGGAGCCGGAGGGAGTTACCATGTCTTCTGGAATCTCTTTACCAAAAATGAGCCAAGCGTATTCGAGATAGTCGATAAATACGTTTCTATTACCCTGGATATCCTGAACTACCTCGTTTCTACCGAGCTCCCAAGTATCAACAGGGTCGAGCGCCATCCATGCAAGGAGAACGTCCACGCTTTGGAATACCTCGGTAACGGAGTCAGCGCCCCAGCTTGATCCCCATCTTATCCAAACGTAAAGACAAATTCTTGCAACGTCGCCCTTAACGTTATCGAGGGGCTCAAAGTATGTGCTGTTGTAATAGCCGCCAAGATATCCTGTTGCGGGATTTGAGCCGTATTTTGCAGTGCCGCCGTTTGTGTTACCGTACTTCTTGTTTCCACGGGTGCTGTTAACAACCGCATCGGAGGGACGGATGTGGTGAAGGTCTGCGCCACCGCCGGACGTATTGCCGCCACCGAGTGACTGAGGCCAAACGTGCTCGCGGTTCCAACCGTTCCACTGGTTCATAGTAGCGGAGTAGCTAGTATAGATGAGAGATACTCTTCCATCCTCGTTTTCACAGTCAGTTCTGTTTGCCTTGTAATGACAGTCGTTATATGAAGAGGTATAGGAATGTGTGCTCTTCATAAGAGAGGAAAGGGCCTTCTGAATTTCAGTTGAACTCTTTTGAGAGAGGACGTCATATTCATTGCTTCCTGAATAATAAGCATCAGCGCTTGTTCCGTTGAGTGTGGTTGCAACAACGTCACGCTGACCGGAATTGTATTCCGATGAATACTTCGAGGGTTGTCCGCTTGCCTGATATATACCCGTGTCAACGTTGACGGGCTCGAATGCAAGCGCTGTAAAGACTGTGGATTGCACGAGCATGATAGCAACGAGCAAAAGCACCAGTAATTTAATGCTGTTTTTCATGGTAAACCTCCGTTTACATAAATTATCAGCGTAATTATATCACAAAAAACTTCACAATGGAATACCTTTTTGAAATTTTCTTTATTTTTCGCTAAATTTTGGTAATTATACCTATAAAGGCAGAGAGGGAAGAGTCAGTTTTATTTTAATTCGATAAGTTGCTAATTCACCTATTGAATTAGCGAAAAATGTGTGATATAATTGATATGTATCCACTCTTAATGAATAGGAGATTTAAGATGATATTCGAAAAACAAATATTAAATTTTTATAAAGGAATGGCATTTAGCCGTTGCGACGATAACGGTACCGCCTTTTATTTTTCAGCACAGGATTTTGATAATTTAAGATGCGAGCCCTATAGCTTTAAATCTTCAAAGGGACACTCGCTTAAAGGGTATATTTACAGCTACGACGGATATATGGAGGATCGAATCATTGTTTTCGATCACGGCTTCGGCGGCGGCCACCGCTCCTATATGAAGGAGATAGAAAAGCTCTGCTCTCACGGATATAGAGTGTTCGCCTACGATCATACGGGATGTATGGAATCGGAGGGAGAAAATGCGGGCGGAATGGGACAGTCCCTTTGCGATCTCAACGATTGTATCACCACCTTAAAGGCAGATCCTCGCTTTGCATCCCTTGATTTTTCAGTAATGGGACATAGCTGGGGAGGATTTTCCACCCTCAACGTTAGCGCTCTCCATCCCGAGATTTCCCATATCGTAGTATTTTCGGGATTTGTGGAGGTGAAGATGCTCGTTGAAGCATATTTTGCAGGACTCCTAAAGCCCTATCGCAAGGCGATCATGGCGCTCGAATCGGCATCAAATCCCGAGTCTATGAAATATAACGCTATCGATTCAATAAAGAAATCGGGAGTAAAGGCGTTGCTTATATATTCCGATAACGATATGCTTTGCAGTAAGAAGGTGCATTACGATGCTCTTTATAGGGGTCTCTCCGATTTGCCCAACGTGAGCTTTATGCTTGAGAACGGGAAGGGACACAATCCCAACTATACCCATAGCGCAGTAAAGCTCCTTGACGAGTTCGTAAGCGCGAGAAATAAGCTCACAAAGCAAAAAAAGCTTGTTACCGATGAGCAAAAGAAGAGCTTTGTTGCATCGTTCGATTGGGATAAGATGACCGAGCAGGATGATAGAGTTTGGTCGGTAATTTTCGAGCATTTGGATAAGTGAGGTAAGAAAATATGAAAAAATTTGCGTCGCTTTTGATTAGCGCCCTTATGCTTTTGTTGGTTGTAGGATGCAACGGTGATTCCACCGATAATACCTTAAGCTATGAAATGATAAGCGGCGAGCAAGCAAAGGCATTGATGGAAAGTGAAAGTGACTATATCATCATCGATGCACGTACGCAAAGCGAATACGACGAAGGGCACATTCCGGGTGCGATACTCATCCCAGAGTATGAGATAGCCGAGCGTGCACAGGAGGAGCTTCCCAATAAGGATCAGCTCATTCTCGTTTATTGCCGTAGCGGAAGAAGAAGTAAGATCGCCGCAGAAATCCTTGTTGATCTTGGTTATACTAACGTAAAGGAATTTGGCGGAATAATCGATTGGAAATATGAAATTGAAAAATAAGGAGTGAAATTATGAATAAGAAGCTTTATAAATCGAATAAAGATATTAAAATCGACGGTGTGTGCGCAGGAATTGCCGAATATTTTAATATCGATCCCACTCTTATTCGTCTCGCCTTTGTGGGTATTTGCCTTGCGGGCGGCTCGGGCGTGCTCGCATACATAATTGCGGCTTTAGTCGTTCCGAGAGATCCCAACTGAGGAGGTAGTAGACGTGTCTGCATTTTTAGCATCGATTCCACCCATCGTGGTGTGCTTGATAGTTTGCGCTACGAAGATAGTTGAAATTAGCATCCAGTCGCTCAAGACCTGTATGATGGTCAAGGGACAGCGCGTCAAGGCGGCATTGCTCGGCTTTACAGAATGCATGCTTTGGGGACTTGTAGTGTCGAGCGTTATCAGTACGCTTGGCAACGATCTTTTGTTGCTCGTTTTTTATTGCTTTGGCTATGCCGTTGGACTTTTCCTCGGCTCGACCATCGAGAGCAAGATCGCAATCGGTACATCCAACCTTGAGCTTATTGCGAGTGACGAGAGTACGAAGAAAATAATCACCTATCTCAAGGAAAAGGGCAAGGGATATACCGTTTTTGAGGGACACGGTTCGGTTGATAAAATGAATATGATATTCATCGTTTTGCCGAGAAAGGAAACTCCTACCGTGCTAAAGGATATACGTAATTGCTGTGAAAATAAGGTGTTCGTGGTTGCCAGCGAGGTAAGTAAGTACGCAGGTGGCTATGGAATGGTAAAATAAACTGAGGAGAAAAGTATGAAGTCAAAGGTATATTTTTCAAGAGAGATCACACCTCAAAAGGTGCTTGAGCTATATAAAATGCTCGGTAAGGAGCTTGGTGGAAGAGTAGCCATCAAGGTGCATTCGGGCGAAAAGGGAAACCAAAACTTTTTAAGACCTGAATTCTGGGAGGATATCATCACTCACGTCGGCGGAACGGTAGTTGAGTGTAATACCGCCTACGCGGGTGAAAGAAACACAACGGAAAAACATAAAAAGCTTGTGGAATATCACGGTTGGAGCAAAAAATTCCCCGTGGAAATACTTGACGGAGAGGGCGAGGATATCGTTCTCGATATTCCCGAGGGCAAGATAATTAAGAAGAATTATATAGGCGCAGGAACGGCAAAGTACGATTCCATGCTCGTGCTTTCTCATTTTAAGGGACATCCCATGGGTGGCTACGGCGGTGCGCTCAAGCAACTATCCATTGGCGTTGCGTCATCCTTTGGAAAAGCGTATATTCACGGTGCGGGCGAGCCGAAGAAGATATGGACGGCGGAACACGATTTGTTCCTTGAGTCAATGGCGGATGCCGCAAAGAGTGTGGTCGATTATTTCAACGGCGAGATCCTCTATATAAACGTAATGAAGAATATGAGCGTTGACTGTGACTG
>JAZRCO010000103.1:0-8877 GCA_045659855.1 Eubacteriales bacterium
ACTTAGGTTATTTTCACCCACCTTAACAACGACCTTATGAGAAAGGATAACGTTATTAACGTCGGAGCAAATTTGGAACTGATAGGGACCGTTTTCAAGCACCCATTCGCCGTTGATATAATATCTAAGACTTTCAATCGGCACCTTGAGCTTAACGGTTTTTTCAGCACCCGCCTCAAGATATACCTTTTCGAATCCGCGAAGCTCACGCAAGGGCTTAACGATGCCCGTCTTGGGCGCCTCTACGAAGAGCTCTACTACGTGCGCCGCCGCTATATCACTAACGTTCTTAACGTCAACGTAAACACGGTAAATGTCTCTGTCCTTCTTGATTCTAAGGTTGCTATATTCAAACTTAGCGTATGAAAGACCGTAACCGAAGGGGTATCTAACGGGAACGTTGAAGCTAGAGTAATATCTATAGCCAACGAAGATGCTTTCCTTATAAAGATCGTTGGTGGTCTTTGTGAATTCGTCGTGGAAAGGAACGTCCTCAAGGGACATGGGCCAAGTTTCGCAAAGTCTACCCGAGGGGCTTACCTTACCGAAAAGGAGCTCATATGTTGCTTCGCCGCCGTATTCACCGGGAAGATACATATTCAAGATCGCATCGATCTTATCCTCAAAGCTCATATCAACGGGGCTACCGCCGTACATAACAAAGATGATCTTCTTGCCAAGGCGAGCGAGCTTATTGATGAGCTTGACCTGATTTTCGGGAAGTGAAAGAGTTTGTCTGTCAAAGCCCTCGCTCTCCGCATATTCGGAAAGTCCGCCGAAGAAGATTATCTTATCCGCCTTTTCAGCCGCAATCAAAGCGCTTTCTACGTATTCACTATTTTCCTCGAAGGAGTTAACGTCATATCCTCTTTCGTATGTATAGTTCACCTTATGAGCATTAAATGCTCTCTTGGGAGAAACGAGTCTATAGGGACGGAGCAATGATGAGCCCGCACCCTGATATCTCATATTTTCGAACATTTCACCGATAACGAGATATTTTTCCTGTCTATTGAGAGGAAGGATATCGTTATCGTTTTTGAGAAGCACTGCGCTATCCTCGCTGATGATCTTTGCCCAAACAGCGTGCTCCTTGAACTTCGCAGGAACCGGCTCAGTAACACGGGTTGTGTTATCGACCATATTGAGAACGCGAAGAACCGCCTTATCAACAACGTCCATAGAGATGTCGCCGTTCTTCACTGCGTCGATGATTACCTGTCTATTATGACCGATATCGCCGGGCATCTCAAGGTCAAGACCTGCCTTGAGCCCCTCTACTCTATCGTTCACTGCTCCCCAGTCACTCATAACGAGTCCTTCAAAACCCCAATCGTCACGCAAAACGCCGTTCAATAGCTCGGAATTCTCGGAAGCATACTTACCGTTCACCTTGTTATAAGCGCACATAACCGTTTGTGGCTTGCCGTTCTTGATGATGGGCTCAAACGCCTTGAGGTAAATCTCTCTATACGCTCTTTGGTCAACGATGGAATCACCGAAATAACGGTTCTTTTCATTATTATTACAAGCAAAATGCTTAACACTCGTTCCCACGCCCATATCCTCGATACCGCGTGTAAGACGAGCGCCGAGCTCACCTGCGATCATGGGATCCTCACTGAAGTATTCAAAGTTTCTACCGCAAAGAGGGTTTCTCTTGATGTTTACTGCGGGGCCAAGGATGAGATTTACGTTGTAATAACGGCACTCCTCACCCATTGCGATTCCCATTCTATAGAGAAGCTCTCTATTCCATGAGCTACCCGTTGAGCAAGCTGCGGGGAAGCACGTGGAAAGCTCGGTTTGTCCAAGACCTACGGTCTTATCCCCCTCCTTCTTCTTTCTCAAGCCGTGGGGGCCGTCGGTAAGGAAAATGGAGGGCAATCCAACTCTTGATACCTTATTGGTATGCCAAGATTTATGGCCTGAGAGAAGGCACACCTTCTCTTCAAGCGTCAACTGTTTCATAATATCGTTTACGTTAATCATTGTATTCACCTTATTCGTTCAATTCTTTGAAATATTTAACAAGTGCATTGTAAGTAACAGAGTCGTCATAAATCTTGTACACACCTTCTTGTCCGTCATATTCGGTTTTCTGATTTGACCAAGCTTCAAGTATTTCATCGTAGCTTGCAGTTCTAAGATCGAGCTTGAGATTTCTCTCCTCTTCGGGAATGTTGTAAATGTCCTTGTTTTGAAGGTTGAGCTTATTTACAACGATGCCCCAGGAGTTATCCCACCAACCCACGGAGATGATCTTGTAGCTCCAAATGGTCCAGCCCCAGCCCATTTGATCGTAGAGCTTAAGGTACTGATTCCATGCGTCGGAATCACCGAAGAAGTTAAATTCGCCAACAAATTTGGGCACGTCGTAATCAACGAGGGATGAAAGTCCGCAAATGAATGCGTAGTAAAGCTCGTTGGACGTTCCCTGCCAGTCCCAGTTATAGTAGTGGAACTGATAAAGAACGTTTTCCCAACCGTATTTCTCGGGTCTGGGCAATGAAACTGGGAACCAAACGCCCTCGATGGAGATAACGTGATTTGTGTCAACCTCACGGACGGCTTGGTAAAGTCTATCCAATACTCTCCACTGCTTGGGTCCTGTTCCGATTTCATATCTGTTGGTGGGCTCGTTTACAAGGTCGTATGCAAGAACAGCGGGCTCCGCCTTATAGTGAGTTGCTATAGCTGCCCAAAGATTGCACATGAACTCGATGTATTCTTCAGTATCCCAAAAATCGATGTCACGTGTTCCGCAGTGCTCAAAGCCGCTTTGACCACCCATTACACCGTGCATATCGATGATTACCTTGAGATCGTATTTCTTTGCATATTCTATGAAAGTGTCGAGCTTACTGAAATCAAGCTCGATGGATTCGAAATCCATGGAGCAAAGAGTTTGGTCGTCAAGTGTGTATCTATCTTTAGTTGTTAAGAAGGTACGGTAATATACGGGAATTCTAATTGTGTTCAAGCCAAGATCGCTAATAAGCTTGAAATCCGCCTCGGTGCAGTATGAATTAAAGAACGCATCGTTAAGCTTCTCAATTTCATCAATAGTGAAGCGGTTGGCTAAGATCGAATCCATATTCTCTTGATAGATCTCTTCGTATTCTTCTACTACGCCCTCAGGATTTACCTTGACGTATTTGTCGCCGTTCATTGATGCGCCTACTGAATTTATCGTCATCCAGCCCTCGGAAATAAAGAGGTTACCAAAGTTGATACCCTTGATGTCAAAGCGATCGCCATTCTCGTCATAGAGCGCCTTGCCCACGGCGGTTATGGTGCCGTATTCGTTGGGGGTAAGCTCAATGTGTTCGGGAGCATCGTAGGTATATGTGTTCACCTGAATGTTTCCCCACGCAAGAAAACCTCCTAAAAGCAAAAGGATAACACTCAAAAAAATAGCAATGCCAATTAAAATTTCTCTCATTTTAACCTCCAAAGTGTGAGTATTTTATAGTAATCATATATTCACATATGATTATACATTCTAATTATAACATTATTTCACAGTTATGTCAATTTTAAGAGACCTTCTTTTTTTAACAAATATCAGCGACAAAAATTGTATATTTTCAACAAAAATATACCTTAAAAACTTGAATTTTTTTCTTTGCTTTTTTGATATCAAAAATTTCATTTTACCTGAATAATGCTCATATTTGGCATTTTTACGCCCAATATTCATCGATACATTTTCACAAAACAAGGGGAAAATCATTGTATTTTCTTGTGTTTTTCGTCATTTTGCACAATTTTAACCCTTATTTTTTTACATTGATAGCCACTATTTTTAAATCGTGTCAAAAAAATCAAGACAAGTTCATTTTCCTATCAAAATAATCAAGGACAGTAGAAGCAAAATTGTAATACAATATTCCCATGTAATGGCAGTACTATACCTTCTATTAGTATGCCATATTCTAATAAAATTTTAATAACGAAATAAATGGAATAACAAACAATAATGAAACAAATAACTTTTAAGCAATACCGCGTGATCGACTTAACGATTTTGTGTGTTATGACCGCCATATTCGAGGCAATAACAACCGTTGCAACAAGCAACTGGTTCGTGCTGCAGGCGATGGCAATTTCAATCACCTTGGCAATGACATGTATTGCGTTGCTTCGGTGGGGATTGTTTGCCTTTCTCCCTTCCCTTGTCGGCTCGTTGACCTTTTGCATTGCGTCAGGCGCAACGCCCGACCAGTATGTGGTCTATTGCGTAGGTGCGATTTTTGCACTTATCGCACATCCGATAGCACTCAAGCTCGACAAAGAAAAGATTCGACTCAGCTTTAGCCGCCGTTTGATTTTTGCCGTATCGGTATATCTTTTCACGGTGCTCGGCAGATGGCTGGCGTCCCTACTCTTTGTTCCGACTCTCGAGACACTGAAGACTTTCCTAACAACGGACGTGCTTTCCCTTTTGTTCGCGATACTCATCCTCTACGTTTGTAAGGGGCTCGACGGAGTCATCGAGGACCAAAGGCACTACCTCATCCGTCTTGACGAGGAAAGAAAAGCGGAGCAGGAACAAAATCTTAACGATCCCTTTTGATCGAAAATCTACATTGTTTATATAATTTACCGAATGGAGATTCTTTATGAAACAAAGAGCAATTGATTATCTCGTCTACGACGAACAAACAGGAAAATACAGAGAGGATCCCGAGCAGGTCGTTCGTGATGACGTTGAAAGACATCATTGGAAGCACGTTTGGCTCACGATCTTAAAGGACTGGCGCCTTTACATAATGCTCATCCCCATGATCTTCGTATTCTTCTTCTGGAGATACATGCCAATGTACGAGCTTCTCGGCTCGTTCAAGATATACGATGCCGTTAAAGGAGTTTCCGAGCAGTTCTATTCAGGATTTGCTTACTTTAGAACGCTGTTTGTAGGTGGCTCTTCACTTTCCACCGATTTCTGGAGAGCTTTTAGAAACACCTTCCTTCTCAGCTTCTACGGCTTGTGCTTCGGCTTCCCGATGCCCATCATCGTAGCTCTTTTCTTCAATGAAATCAAATCAAATATCGCACGAAGCGTTTATCAGGTTCTTACATATCTTCCCAAGTTCATGTCAACGGTTGTTATGACGTCTCTTATCACAATGCTTCTCCGTGCATCATCTCCCATTGCAGGAATTGAAATGGGCGTTATCTCAAGATTCCTTGTTCAGCTCGGCATCATAACTCCCGAGATAGGCGCGGCAGGTCTTCTCAACAGGCCTGAGTTCTTCCGTGCGATCTATCAAATAAGCGGAATTTGGGAAACCGCGGGCTACGACAGTATCGTATTCTTCGCGGCAATCATCGCCATCTCCCCCACAAGCTATGAGGCGGCTCAGATCGACGGTGCGAACAAGTGGGCGCAAATGCGTTACGTTGTTCTTCCCAGCATTCTCTCAACAGTAGTAATTATGCTCATCACAAGAATCGGTTCCCTTCTTAACGTTGGATATGAAAAGGTTCTTCTTCTCTACAACAAGAATACGTACATGACAGCCGACGTTGTTTCCACATTCTCAAAGGAACTCGGTCTTGGCTCTTCGGGTATGATCGGTATAGCGTCCGCGGCGGAAATGCTCAACAACGTAGTAGGCATGCTACTCGTTATCGGAGCTAACTCCATTGCTCGCAAGGCGTCCGACGTATCACTTTATTAAGGAGGCGACAACATGAAAAGAAAGCTTGAAATAACAGAGCTTATATTTACGGTATTCAGCTATTTGTTCCTTACAGTATTTGCTCTTTGTTGCCTTTATCCCTTCCTTTACGCAATATCCGCTTCAATAAGCGGTCGCGAGGCCGTTGAGTACGGTCACATAGTTCTTTTCCCCAAGGATATCCAGTTTGAAGCATTTTCAAAGATGTTCAACGACAACAACTTCTGGAACTCCTACACTAACACCCTCTTCATTACCTTCTACGGTACCCTTTGGGCGATGGGTGTTGCAATTCTCGGCGCTTATGCGCTTTCCAAAAAGAGATTGCTTTTCCGCAAGGGCATCAACTTCTTCCTTGTATTCACAATGTGGTTCTCAGCAGGTATCGTACCTCAGTACATAAACTACCTCAACACTAAGGACGTATTCGTTAGCATCGGTATTACCGACGATAAGTGGCTCGTAGTTATCGCCATGGGTATGGCGGCTATGAATATCATCCTTCTTCGTAACGCATTCGAGGGCGTACCCTCCGAGATCGAAGAGGCGGCAATAGTTGACGGCGCTACCGAATTCCAGGTTCTCACAAACGTTTACATTCCGATGAGCAAATCCACCATTGCAACCGTTGCTCTTCTCTTTGGTATCTCCCGTTGGAACGGTTACTTCTGGGCTCGTCAAATGATCACAAATGCAAACGAACAACCACTTCAGGTATTTATCCGTAAACGCCTTGAGGAATATCAGGACCCTGAAATTATGTCCCTTTGGAATGAGACCTATGCTTCAGACTCCGTTATCTACGCATTGATCGTTTGTTCAGTTATCCCGATCCTCGTTATCTATCCCTTCATCCAAAAGTATTTTGCAAAGGGCGTTAACGTGGGCGGCGTCAAGGAATAATCCTTGCGATCACCAAAGATTATTATTGGGTAAAACCCTTGATAATAAAAAATATATATGGAGGAAAACACCATGAAAAAACTCTTAGCACTCGCATTAGTAGTTGTTATGACGCTCAGCCTTTTGGTTGCTTGCGTTCCCCCTGTTGAAGAAGAGGCAGTTGTTCTCAGAATGGCAACAGGTTACAACAACACTAAAACAGGTATTACCTTTACAGCTGATTCAGGCATCAAAGAAGAAGGCCTTACATTAGCTGACGGCAAGACCTACTTCACAGGCGACCTCAAACCCACTTGGGCCGCTCTTCAGGACATTCTCAACGTTCAGTTTGAAGACAAATTCACTGGCGCTGGAAGTGCTGAAAAGGAATTCCAAGTTTGGGCTGAAAAGCTTGACGAGGTTGATATGGTTTCCGGTTCCGCTTCTATTCTTAACGAAAACGGCGTTGCTGGTAAGCTCGTTAACCTTGCGGAGCATCTTGACAAGATGCCCAACTTCAAGGCATACCTTGAAGCTAACCCCATCGTTCGTCTTTCTATCACCGGTAGCACAGACAACGGCGCTATCTACTTCTCTCCCTACTTCGACGGTGTAAACGACATTGAGCGTATGCCCCTTATGAGAACTGACTGGGTAGAAAAGCTTCTTAACGGTGCAGGCGAATTCACAGCTGAAGAATCCAATGATCTTGCAGCTCCCGTTTATACACCTTACATGCCCACTACAGGCAAGGTTGAAATCGAAGTTGTTAAGGCAGATAAGTCCGGCGTTGAAACAATCGCTAAGGACTATGACAAGGCAGGCAATATCGTAGCTCTCATGAACGCAGCTGGCAGCTTGACAGGTGTTCAGGCAGTTAACATGCTTCGTAAGTACATTGATGAAGCTTACAACGGTTACTACGGCACAAACAGAGCTGACCTCTTCATCGGTCAGAACGCTGCTTGGGACGCTGACGAGCTTGTTGCTCTTCTTCGTTGCGTAGTTGCTAACCCCCAGACTCTTAACGGTACAAGCTCTGTTGAAGGTCTCTTCTGTCGTGAAGACCATAACAACCAGAGACGTGTTGATATGTTCCGTTTCGCAGGCACACTCTTCGGCGTAAGAGGTCTTGAGTCCCGTCAGGATTACCTCTACGTTGGTAACGACGGTCTTCTTCACGACGCTCGTCAGGAAGAAGCTACTTACATCGCTCTTGAAAGAATGAACGCTATGGCTGCTGAAGGCCTTATCTCCTCCTCTTTCGTAGCAGAAAACGAAATCGACTCCGCTACAATGCTTCAAAACGACGCCGGCTTCATGCACTACGACTACAACCAGACTCAGACAGCTTACAACGAAACAAAGCTTCAGGATGGCGAAAAGTACATGGCAGTTATGGTTCCCGTTGCTCGTTGGAACGACGGTACAGGCGAAACATTCATGAGATTTACTGAATCTTGGAGATCCGTTAAGACTGACGGTTGGGCAATCTCTATTAAGGGTGTTGCTACAGGTGAAGGCAAGCTCGAAAAGGCACTCGCTCTTATCGACTACGCTTACAGCCGTGAAGGTCAGATCCTCATGTCTTACGGTCCCGACGCTTTCATCAAGCACGAAGGCGGCAAGATGGTAATGTTCAACTTCAACGGTCAGGAATGGCCCGTTATCTCCGATGCAACATACGAGCAGCTTTGGACACTTGCTGCAGGTAACTACACCAACTATGCACGTTTCTATCTCGGTTCTACTCTTTCCTTCGTAAAGAGCCAGTCCTTCGAGTATCAGTGCACACATACAGTTGGTAAGGAAGGCGCAGGCAACATCTCCACAGCTATCGGCTTCGGTACAATTAAGCACCCCGAGCTTGCACTCGCTTCCAATCCTTGGTACACATCCGTTCCCACAGTTCTTCCCACAAACAAGACTGAAAACGACCTTATCACATCTTACAAGGATCTCGGTTCTTCCGGTGTGTTCTCATCCTCTAAGGGTGGCACTAACCTTCTTGTTGACTTGATCGCTAAGGGTTACGAGGGTGACGGCACAGCTACTCGTGCAGACGTTCTCGCTACTGTTACAACAGCTTGGAGCGGTTCTCAGTACCTCAAGATTAAGAACGACGCTTGGGCAAGACTCCAGACATTCTACGAGGGTCTTAAATAATCAACATTAACCCAACTTAATGATTTCGATCTAATATTACATTAGATTAAACCGAGGGGGGAGCTCCGCTCCCCTCTCGCAAAACAATTTTTATAAATACTTTAAAATTTCGTGAAGTCGCGTGACGCGACAGTACGCGACA
>JAZRCO010000104.1:0-3844 GCA_045659855.1 Eubacteriales bacterium
TCTTTATATTCTTTGTACCGACGTAAAGCCAGCCCGCTATCAAGCCAACAACGAAGGTGTGCAAAAACATATAGAAATTAGCGTGAAGCAATGAAAACACAACCGACGAGACAATGATGGCTGTTTTTTGTCCGTAAGGAGCAAGGGCACTGCAAAGTGCCTTTCTGCAAAACAGCTCCTCGGTAATAGCGGGGATCACCGCCACGTTGATGATATAAAAGAAGATTTGATAATTGTATTTTAATCCTATCCTCCAAAGATAGTCGTCGTTATTACCCGAATAATCGGCAAACGAGTTTGAAATTGCTATGGTTAAAACGTAAGCAAGGAATCCTGCGGCAATACCGAAAAGGAAGAGGGGCAAAACGGTCTTTTTGCTCACTATCTTCTTCTCAACGGGCATATAGGTTTCGCTGTACGCCCCCGCATGCATGCGGTTAAAGAGCTTGACGGGTAAATAGCACATTAGAAAATCTAAAACGCAGGTCAAGAAAAGATGGATAAAGTCGGTAAAGACCGTATACCCAAACACGTTTATCAGTACGTTCTCCAAAAAGCGGAACATACCGCCGCCAACGTATATCAAAACAAGGCACAAAAGAAGCGCAATGGCAATTGAATTGATAAGCGAGCTGTATTTTCCCACCAGCTGTCTGTTTTTCAGCTGATTTGTCCAAGGCATATTGCTTTTACTGAAATTACTCTCCATATTATTCTCCTATCTCATAGGACACGATATTGTCCTTGACGAACACTATCTCGTGGTCCTTGACATAAAATCGCGGTACTCGTTCACCAATGGAGCAAATCATTTCATAGCCAATCGTGCCGTTGTTTCTTGCGAGCTCGGCAACGGAAATGCACTCGTTCTTATCCTTACCGATAAGGGTTATGTAGTCCCCCTCTCTCACGCCCTTGACGTCACTGACGTCGAGCATGAGCTGGTCCATGCAAACTCTACCGACGATGCTTACCCTTTGTCCCCTAATGAGCATTTGCGTGCCGTTTGTCGCATTGGAGCGCCAAAAGCCGTCCGCATAGCCAACGGGCGCGGTAGCGATCTTGGTTCTTTTGTCGGCTACAAAGGTGCAGCCGTAGCTAACGGTATCCCCTGCCTCGATCTCCTTGATCATGGAAATGACCGACTTAAGACTCATAACGGGCTCAAGCTCCTCGCATCCGCTAACTCTTTGCGAGGGGGCAACACCGTAGAGCACGACACCGACTCTCACCATATCGAGATGATATTCGGGATAATCAAAGGTCGTTGCACTGTTTGCACAGTGTCTTATCTCAAAGCGGATCCCGCGCGCCTCAAGCTCGCACACCGCCTTATTGAATCTTTCAAACTGAAGTCTTGTAAACTCCTCGCCGCATTCGCCCTCGTCGGCAACGGCAAAGTGGGTAAAGATTCCCTCGTTCACAAGCCCCTCCATGGAGCACACCTCGGCAATGCTCTCAAGCATTTTAGCGTTCTCGTGGATGCAGTCAAAGCCGATTCTTCCCATTCCCGAGTCGAGCTTAACGTGTATCTTAACCCTTACGCCGTCAGATGCGGCACATTTCGAGAGCTCCCTTGCATACGAATACGAAAATACTGTTTGCGAGATATTGTTCTCGGCAAGTATCGACGCGCACGAGGTAGGAGTGTACCCGAGAATAAGGATGGGCGTGCTGATTCCGTTATTTCTAAGTTGCATTGCCTCCTCGATATTGGAAACCGCAAAGAAATCCGCTCCAAGTCTTTCATAGAGCTTGGAAAGATATACGGCACCGTGTCCGTAAGCATTCGCCTTGACAACGCAACAAATCCTTGTATTTTTAGAGAGCTTGCCCTTAATTATATTAAAATTCTTTTCAGCAGCGTTCATATCTATCTCTGCCCAAAATCTTTTTCTTTTGGAAATGTATTTATCCTTCAAAACAGCTGCCTCCTTTATTAAGAAAATATTATCCATAATATTCTATCATACCGCCACTAAAAAATCAATAATTAATAATAAAATATATGCTCTATTTTTAAAAAGTATAGCGGACGGTTGCCCGTCCGCTATACTTATTTTGTTTCTTCGCCGCCTTCTTGTGCGTCGCCCCTTCCACCCTCAAGTGCCTTGCCGTCTATATATCCTTCAGTTAAGATATATGCGGCGAGAACACCGAGCGCACTTATCGTGGCGGTGAGCTTTTCAATCGTGAAATCGTCCACCCCGAAAAGTACGCAAAGAGTACAAACGAGTGCGCCGAGCGCAACCCAAAATTTCCTGCTGGAAAGCTTTTTTGTCCAATCAATTCTCATATCTTTGTCCCCCATTCTCTTTCAAGTGCCGTTATTCTTTTTTCATGCTCCGAAAGCTCGGTGTAGAAATGAGCGTTCTTATCCGACTGATGCTCCATGGTTTCTTTAAGCTGAACCACGGCGGATTCCAGCTTGAGAATCGCCGAGTTCACCTTGACCACCACGTTCATCACGGCAATAAATGCGGATATGATTCCAAACATTCCAACCGCTATCTCCCAAGTCATATTGATCCTTTCCAAGCGCCTTTCTGCTATTCCGCTTGTATTATACCACGTTTTGATATGCGCTGCGCGACAGAAATGTGTCGCTGTGAAGTTTTTTCAATTATTTTCTTGACATTTTTTATACCTTGTGATATACTGTTTTTTGATATGAAACGCCCTGACGGGAAGGAGTAATTCACAATTAGCGCATAGAGAGTGGACGGTTGGTGCAAGTCCTCGGCAAGATGTGAGTGAAGTAGTCCCCGAGCGGTTTTTGCGAAACGGCTCTCAAATGAGAGAAAGTAGCAAAAAACGGTGTTCCCCGTTAAAGAATTTGAGTGCGCTTTTCCCTTTTTAGAAAAGCGAAATCAGGTGGTACCGCGTTCCCACGTCCTGATATTTCAGGACGTGGTTTTTTTGTTATCAAAAATCACTACATATATTTTAAGAAAGCGAGGTTCAAAACAATGAACGGCTACAATGAGCTTCCAAAGACGTATTCACCCTCCGAGTTTGAGGATAGAATATACGCTACTTGGTGCGAAAAGGGTTACTTCACACCCGACAAAAACAACAACAATCCCGCATTCTCCATCGTGATCCCTCCGCCCAACGTTACGGGTCAGCTTCACATGGGACACGCTCTTGACGAAACTCTTCAGGACATCCTTGTCCGCTATAAGAGAATGCAGGGCTTTAATACCCTTTGGGTTCCCGGAACCGACCACGCAGGTATTGCAACACAGATCAAGGTTGAGGAGCGCCTCCGCGTTGACGAGGGACTTTCCCGCTATGACCTTGGCCGTGAGAAATTCCTTGAGCGCGTTTGGGGCTGGAAGGATACCTACGAGGCAAGAATCACAAGCCAGTTGAAGAAGCTCGGTGCTTCCTGTGACTGGAGTCGCCAAAGATTTACCATGGACGAGGGCTGCTCACACGCGGTTCGCGAGGTTTTCGTTAACCTTTACAACAAGGGTCTTATCTACCGTGGCTATAGAATCATCAACTGGTGTCCCCGTTGCCTCACCGCTCTTTCCGACGCAGAGGTTGACTACAAGGATATGCCCGGTCATTTTTGGCACATCAAATATCCCATCAAGGGCGAGGACGGCTACGTTGAGGTTGCTACCACACGTCCTGAGACTATGTTCGGTGATACTGCGGTTGCAGTTAACCCCGAGGATGAGGCTACAAAGCACCTCATCGGCAAGACTCTTATTCTCCCCATCGTAAATAGAGAGATCCCCGTAATTGCCGACGATTACGTTGAGATCGGCTTCGGTACGGGCTGCGTAAAGATCACCCCCGCGCACGACCCCAACGACTTCCTCGTTGGTCAGCG
>JAZRCO010000105.1:0-2504 GCA_045659855.1 Eubacteriales bacterium
TATACTCGCTCGGAACGGGCTCGCTCTTGAATTTTCTAACGCTTCTGCGCTTTTGAAGCACTTCCTTTAATTCCATCGGACTATACCTCCTAAGGGAAAAAGTAATCCATTTCCAAAGATAAATATAACACAAATAAAACTTTTTGTCAACAAAATCCAATGATTTTTTGTGTTTTTACACCTCATAAATTGCGTATTCGGTTGACTTTTGCTATATATTATGATAATATACTAATACAAACTAATGGGAGGACTTTATGAAAACAAGATTAAGCTCGAAATTTTGGATAACCCTAACGCTTTTCAGTCTTATCGGACAGGTGGCATGGGTTGTTGAAAATATGTATCTCAACGTATTTATTTATGAGATGTTTAGAGCACAGCCCGAGCACATTTCAACAATGGTGTCGGCAAGTGCTATAGCGGCAACGCTCACAACAATATTTATCGGTGCACTCTCCGATAGAATAGGTAAGAGAAAGCTCTTTATGTGCGGCGGATATATCCTTTGGGGTATCTCCATTCTCGGATTCGCACTTGTTAGAGCCGATATTATCGAGCCCCTCATTCCCGCAACCGTAAGCGTCTCGACCGTGGGTATCTCGCTCGTTATCATTCTTGACTGTGTTATGACCTTCTTCGGCTCCTCGGCAAACGATGCGGCGTTTAACGCGTGGCTCACCGACTCCACCGACGAGAGCAATCGAGGAAGTGCCGAGGGTATTAATGCAATGATGCCACTTATTGCAATTCTTGCGGTGTTCGGTGGCTTTATGCTCCTTCCCAAGGAGGGTAACGACGCATATTGGCCCACAGTTTTCACCATTATCGGTGCCGTGGTTCTCGTTATCGGTATTTCCGGCTTCTTCATTATCGAGGAGCCCAAGCTCGAGCCCAGTGAAACGGGATATCTTCGCAACATAGTTCACGGATTTTTGCCTTCTACTGTTAAGAGCAATCTCCCCCTTTACGTTTCTCTTGCGTGCTTTATCGTATTCAACATTTCAATTCAAATATTTATGCCCTATCTCATAATCTACTATGAGAAGTCCCTTGCGCTCGGAGGCACCTACGTTCTCATTATGGCGCCCGCTATCGTGATAGCGTCGGTAGTGACCGCGCTTTGGGGCAAGGTGTACGACAAAAAGGGATATAGCTTTTCGGGCTACATCTCCCTTGCTTGTCTTATGCTTGGATATATCGTTCTCTTTATCTTTAAGAACACCGCGCTCGTGTTCGTTGGCTCGCTTCTTATGATGAGCGGATACCTTTCGGGAATGGCGGTATTCGGCGCGAGAATAAGAGATCTCACTCCCGAGGGTAAATCGGGAATGTTCCAAGGCGTTAGAATCTTCTCGCAGGTGCTTGTGCCCGGCGTTATCGGTCCCAAGATCGGCGCGTGGATACTTCGTGATGCCGAAAAGATCGAAAACAGTGACGGAACGTTTTCCTTCCTTCCCAATCAGGATATTTTCCTTGGCGCATTGATAGCGGCGGTAATTACGGTCGTGCTCATGCTCCTTCTCAACTCAAAAAAAAACAAAAAATCTCCCGAGCTTAACAAAAACTTAACAACTCCTTTTGAGGACGATAAAAGCTCAAGCTGGGAGGAATATCCCCGTCCCAACCTCAAAAGAGATTCGTACCTTTGCTTGAACGGTGAATGGACACTTTCATCTCAGCTCGAGGGTAAGACCGAGGAGCTTGGTAAGATAAGTGTGCCTTTCACTCCCGAAACCCGTCTTTCAGGCATTAACCGAGAGAAAAAGGAGGGCGAGATCTATATTTACGAAAGAGATGTTGAATTCGCACATGATTTTAACAAGGGAAGGATCATTCTCCATTTTGGTGCAGTTGACCAGTTATGCAAGGTGCTTGTGAACGGCAAGCTCGCCTGCGAGCACACGGGCGGATATTTGCCATTTAGCTGTGATATTACACCCTATCTTGCTGACGTCAAAAACCGTCTTAGAGTTGAGGTTACCGACGAGCTTGATATCGAGCTTGCTTACGGTAAGCAAAGAAAGGACCGCGGCGGTATGTGGTACACGCCCACCTGCGGCATTTGGCAAACGGTTTGGTGCGAGAGCGTGCCCGAAAAATATATCAGGGGCATTAGAGTAACTCCTCAACTTGATTCCGTTCACCTCGAGGTCGATGCCGACGGAGGCGAAAAGATCTTGACGCTTAACGGCAAGGAATATAAATTCGACGGTAGAGAGATCGAAGTTAAGGTCGATGATGCGATAAACTGGACACCCGAAAATCCCCATCTCTACGATTTCACGCTTTCTTACGGCGACGATAAAATAGAATCCTATTTCGCTTGCAGAACAGTTAGCATTGAGGAAAGAAACGGCAAGAGCTTTATTTGTCTTAACGGCAATCCCATCCTTTGTCACGGACTTCTTGACCAAGGATATTACAGCGACGGAATCTATCTTCCCGCAACTCCCGCAGGATATGAATTCGACATTCTTTCAATGAAAAAGCTCGGCTTTAAT
>JAZRCO010000106.1:0-5628 GCA_045659855.1 Eubacteriales bacterium
GAGAAAATCGTTTTGTGTTGTAATGAGCAACATTCCAACACATTTTGCCCAAATTTTTGCCGGGAAGCCCCATTAAAAAGTTTTTGGTTCTTTTTCCAAAAAGAACATTATTCTTTTCTTAAACTAACTCGACGCAAAACAATCGATTGGTGCTGTGCGAACACACCTATAAATCCCAATTTATCGTTTAATCCTTGCCGGAATACCAACGGCGGTTGCGCCTTCGGGAACGTCGTTTAAAACTACAGCATTTGCGCCTATTTTAACGTTATCCCCTATTTCTATATTACCGAGTATCTTTGCCCCCGCTCCGACGAAAACATTATCGCCAAGAGTGGGATGCCGTTTCCCTTTAGTATTCCCTCTCCCACCGAGAGTAACACCGTGAAAAATGGTGCATCCGTTCCCTATCTCCGCAGTTTCGCCAATGACAACGCCCATTCCGTGATCGATGAGCAGTCCCTTTCCAATAATGGCGGCGGGATGTATTTCGATACCCGTGAAAAATCTTGCCAAATTACTCAATGCGTGTGCAAGCACTCTATGTCCTCCAAAATGAAGGAGATGCGCCACACGGTAGCAAAATATTGCATGCAGGCCTTGATTGAAAAGAAACACCTCAAGTGCTCCGCGCGAGGCGGGATCCCTCTCCCTCACTGCACTCACACCGTCTCTTATTTCGCTCATTACCGATTTGACGGTTTCAACGAGAATATTCACAGTAACACGTCCTATGCTTTTAACGTAGTCAATCATATCTCTCACAATTGCCTCCGTAAAAAAAGCCCCTGCACCCATAGGGTGCAGAGGCATAAAAACGCGGTTCCACTCTGCTTCGGACAGAAAATTTCCGCCCATCTTTATTTCCTTAACGCGGTAAAACGTCTACTCGTTTCTTAGTAGCACCTTGGGAGCGCACAAGCCGTTTCCATCAACGCACCTTTCAGCCACGGGCGCGCTCTCTAAATGACGAAATCACGGTTTCTTCTCTTTCTCAGGTTTTATCTATATAAGCATTATACTCGATTTTTTATTTTTTGTAAATAGATTTTATTAATTTCTTATCTGCTCACTGATAATTCTTTGAACCTCGGCTATATTATCAACGTTTTCAATGGAAAATACCACACCGTAGTGATTTCTTCCGTTTGAACGGTAATGATGCTCTCCAAAATATATCGAGCCGGCGCCGTTATTATGACCTTGCGTTCTCATCGGGGGAAGATTTGCAAGATCCACCATATCGACTCTACCTGCTTGTGAGCGATATATTCTTTTATTGGTAATTACGTAATACGTCTTTTTACCAACTATATTCTTTCCGAACACAAGAAAAACGCCAACCGCGATAAAGGGCAATCCAAACAGACCGAAGACTCCCCCTACCATACTCGCACTTGCTGTCCAAAACAGTGCAAATGCAAGAAAGAACAATCCAAAGGGTATCATAATCATTTTCTGATGAGGATCCATTCCCTTCGACTTTCCGCGCCAAAGCTCGTATTCATCGGGGAGAAAATACGGTCTTGCGAATTCGTATTCGGTATTTGACGTATTATAATCCATAATTATTCGTCCTCAGCAATAACTGCAATGCCGAGCTCGGCAAGAGTCTTATCGTCTTGAGGAGCAGGACACTTACTCATAAGCTCGCTTGCGTTTTGCACCTTCGGGAACGCAATAACGTCACGAAGACTATCCGCCTCGGTCATTACCATTGCAAGACGGTCAAGTCCCATACCTGAGCCACCGTGAGGCGGTGCGCCGTATTTATACGCTTCTACAAGGAAGCCAAACTTTGCATCGATTTCCTCGGGAGTGAGTCCAAGTGCCTTGAACATCTTCTCCTGAAGCTGCCAGTCGGTGATACGGATGGAGCCCGAAAGAAGCTCGGTACCGTTAAGAACCATATCGTAGCATCTTGCATAAACCTTACCGGGATCGCTTTCAAGATAGGGCAAGCATTCCTCAAGGGGCATTGTGAAGGGATGATGCATAGCATCCCAGTGCTCGGTTTCTTCATTCCACTCGAAGAAGGGGAATTCCGTGATCCAAAGGAAGTTGAACACACCTGCGGGAATAAGGTCGAGCTTTCTTGCAACGATTTGACGGAGTGCGCCAAGTGTGGGAAGAACAACCTTGTTCTTATCCGCACAAATAAGGAGCACGTCACCCTTTTCAAGACCTACTGTATTATAGATAGCATTAAGCTCATCTTCAGTCATAAACTTTGCAAAAGAGCAGTTGGGAGCATCGTCAACCCAACGAACGTAAGCAAGTCCCTTTGCACCGATACCCTTTGCGTGGTCGGTGAGCTTGTCGATTTCTTTTCTTGTGAGAGTTGCAGCCGCACCCTTTGCAACGATACCGCGAACGCTTCCGCCCATTTCAAGTGCGAACTTAAACACAACGAACTCGCTACCCTTTACAGCGTCGGAGATGTCGATGATCTCCATTCCGTATCTTGTGTCGGGCTTATCGGAGCCGTAACGGTTCATTGCCTCGTTATATGTCATTCTTTGCATGGGAAGCTGAATGTCAACGCCAAGTGTTTCCTTGAACGCGCGCTTGATAAAGCCCTCGTTCATACCCATAATATCTTCCTGTGTAGCAAAGCTCATCTCAAGGTCGATCTGTGTAAACTCGGGCTGACGGTCAGCACGAAGGTCCTCGTCACGGAAGCAACGAGCAAGCTGAATGTAACGGTCAAAGCCGGAGAGCATGAGCAACTGCTTATAGATCTGGGGGGACTGAGGAAGCGCATAGAAGCTGCCCTTATGGATACGCGAAGGAACGATGTAGTCACGTGCGCCTTCGGGTGTGGGCTTGATCATCATGGGCGTTTCGATCTCGAAGAAGCCGTTCTCGTAATAATATTCTCTTGCGATGCGCGCGATGTCGTGGCGCATCTTGATATTTCTTTGAAGCTCGGGACGGCGAAGGTCAACGTAACGGTACTTGAGAGCTGTTTCGTCCTTTACCTTCTTATTATCGTTTACTTCAAAGGGAGGTGTTTGAGCTACCGAAAGGATCTTGAACTCCTTAACGTAAACCTCAAGCATACCTGTGGGGAGATTGGGATTGATCGCTCCCTCTCCTCTATATCTAACCGTACCGTGAGCGCAAACTACGTACTCAGCACGGCAAGAAAATGCCTTATCAAATATTTCTCTATCGGTTGTGTCATCGAATGCGAGCTGAACGATACCCGTTCTATCACGAAGATCGATGAAAATGAGAGCACCGAGGTCGCGCTGACGCTGTACCCAGCCCATAACGCAAACGTCCTTGCCTATATATTCTTCTGTGAGATGCGCACAATAGCACGTTCTCTTGTCATTAGCACTTAAAAATTCTGCCATAATAGTCTTCCTTTCCTTGCAATAGCAAAGCAAAATTTATCAACTTACATTATAAATCTTTTTTCACTAAAAGTCAATATTTTTCTCATTTTGTTATATCTTTTTTATATTAGCGGCGGCTATATATATAAAATGAAGGATTTCTCCTCAAAAACTTACCTATTGCAATATAGAGAGATTCGTGGTATAATGCATATAATATAATGAGAAGTTTGCGCGTTTTTAAAAAAGTTTTAAAAAAATAAAAATTTTTTTCAAAAACATGCAACCAAGTCAAAAAAAACTTGTCTATATAGGTGTAGGGCCTTGGACGGAACGGAGGAACAATGCAGGACGAACAAATAATTCAACTGTTTTTTGCAAGAGATGAGCTTGCACTTGAGCAAACTCAGCAAAAATACGGCGGTTATTGCAAAACCATTGCAATGAACGTTTTGCACGACGAATCCGACAGCGATGAATGTGTGAACGACACCTATCTCGCCGCGTGGAATTCAATTCCACCCACTAAGCCCGAAAGTCTTAGCGCATACCTCGCTAGACTAACGAGAAACATTTCAATAAACAGATATAAGTCAAGAACTACAGAGCGCCGCGGTGGAGGCGAGTTCGCTCTGTCCCTTGACGAGCTTGACGATTGTATCGCAGGCGAAGGCGTTAGCACCGAGGACCTCGGCAAGCTTATTAGCAAATTTCTTTATGGTGAGAAAAAAGAAGCTCGCCAGGTCTTCGTGCGACGTTATTTTTACAGCGATTCCATCTCCGACATCTCAAAGCGCTTTGCAATGAGTGAGTCCAAGGTGAAATCAATGCTGCACCGCACGCGTCTTGCGCTTCGAGAGTTCCTCTCGGAAAATGACGTACATATTTAATATATAGATGAGAGAGACTAAAGATGAAAAATGAAAAAATGGCACAGGCCATGTCATTTATCGATTACGCACTCATCGAAGAAGCAAACGAAGCTCCTGCAAAAAAAGGCAGAGTGCTTGAAGGTCGCTTTATGAAGAGCATTACCCGCTACGGTGGAATGGCGGCGTGTGCGATCCTCATAATCGGTCTTGTGTTCATCTCAAGACTTAGCGGCAACGAGGTGCTTCTTTACGGTGAGAGCATAAACGATAATCCCACAATAATTACTGAATATCTTCCGAGATCGGTAGTGCATTCAGTCGAGCCCCAAACGCTCGTTGATATCTCGCTTCCGCTTGAGCTCGAATTCAAGAGAATAACAAAGCTCACGCTCGACATCGGCGAGATAACCGTCCTTGATAAGCAAGGAAACGTGATATTCACAGGAAGCGAATACACGGTAAAGGGCAAGGTTTCAATTTGCCTTAGCTTCCCCTCCGACGCAACTCGCGGAGTGATAACAACCAATCGTGGCTATAATATCGTACTTACAAGGGACGTAGAATCCGGATATTGGTGCGTAAATATAGAAAAATAATAATTTAGATTAAAATTTTAGGAGAAAAACAAAATGAACAACAAGAAAATTCTTTACATAGCTATTGCAGCTATCGCAGTTGTACTCGTAGTAGTACTCGCAATCGTATTCGCAGGTGGAAACAACACCGACAACGGTACAACAAACAACGGTGGCGCACAGACACCCTCTTACGCAAACACAGTCGAGCTTCTTAACAAGGTTTGGAATACACTTCCCGAGAACTCCGAAGAGTTCCCCAAGTATGCTGACGATCCCGAGTACGGCCGTAGCTACTACTTCGTTGGCGGTGACATGACTATGGACGAAACAACATGGGAACCCATCGTTGTTTACAACGGTGCAGGCAATGTATCCCTCACTGCTGATTCTCTTTACATGCACTACTTCCCCATGGATATGATCTCTTCCGTTGAAGAAGCAGCTTCTATCTACTCCATGATGGGTAACGGCTTGTTCACAGTAGCTGCTTACCGTGTAACAAACGAATCCGACATCAGCACAATCGCTGCAAAGATCGAGGAAGGTGTTCAGAACGAGTTCTGGATGTGCTTCGTTCCCACAAGAGTTGTTCTTGTTCAGGCAGGCAACTACCTCATCGCTATGTACGGTCAGGATGCTGTCGAAATGTTCCTTAACACCACTCTTTCCACTATCGAGGGTGCAAAGGTTCTCATCGACAATCCTATCGCAAGATAATTAGTCTAGACCAATTTCAGGGCTGCCATCCTAAAAGGTGGTAGCCCAAAATAAATCATTTGGAGATATAAAATGCTTTTTTCAAGTATAACGATCTTATACTATTTCTTACCTGCC
>JAZRCO010000107.1:0-6421 GCA_045659855.1 Eubacteriales bacterium
AAAGTGGACAAAACAACCTATTGGTTAGTGCGAACAAGGTGCTCTATAAATCAAAATTTTAAGCAATTTTGCGGGCGCTAATTTTTCACGCAAAATGTGAATATCATTCAATAAAATTAATTAATAATTTGTATAAAAATCCTTGTAATCTTGACTTTTCTGTGATATAATTTATACGGAGTAATTTGAACTTTTATCAAAAGGAGATAAATATATGAGAAAAACGAAAATCGTTTGTACTATAGGTCCTGCAACCGAGAGTGAAGAGAAGCTTCGCGAGCTTATGCTTGCGGGCATGAACGTTGCACGCCTTAATTTTTCACATGGAAGTCACGAAGAGCACAAAATTAGAATAGATAGAATCAAAAAGGTAAGAGAAGAGCTCGGTCTTCCCGTTGCCATCCTTCTTGATACCAAGGGTCCTGAATATAGAATTAGAACATTCGAGAACGGCAAAATATATCTTAATGACGGCGATACTTTCACCTTCACAACCGAAGAAATCGTTGGAAATCAGGAGAGAGTTTCCGTTAGCTACAAGAATCTTCACAAGGATCTTGAAGTGGGCAATAAGATCTATGTTAATAACGGTCTTGTTCACTTCGTTGTTGAGGAAATCAAGGGCAACGATATTATTTGCAAGGTTACTGCGGGCGGTGAGCTTTCAAACAGAAAGAGCATGAGCTTTCCCGGTAAGGTGCTTAAGCAAATTTACCTTTCCGAGGTTGATAAGTCCGATATCCTTTTCGGTATCGAGCAGGACGTTGACTTTATCGCTTGCTCATTCGTTTCCTGCAAGCAGGATCTTGACGACGTAAGAGCGTTCCTTGACGAGCATACCCCCGATGACAACATCTCCCTTATAGCGAAGATCGAAAATCAGCACGGCGTTGACAATATCGACGAGATTTGTCAGGCGTGCGACGGAATTATGATCGGTAGAGGCGATATGGGCGTTGAGATTGCCTTTGAGGAGCTTCCCAAGATTCAAAAGCAGCTTATCACAAAGTGCCGTCTTCTCGGTAAGCGCGTTATTACCGCTACTGAGATGCTTGAATCCATGATCTACAATCCCCGTCCCACAAGAGCGGAGATTAGCGACGTTGCAAACGCAGTTTACGACGGAACAAGTGCTATTATGCTTTCCGGTGAAACCGCTGCGGGTAAATATCCCATTCTTGCCCTTGAAACTATGGCAAAGATTGCTGAAACAACTGAAAGAAACATAAATTACAGAAAGAGATTCTTTAACACTGAATTCCAAATAGAGAACAGCGTTGACGCAGTTTCTCACGCAACATGCTCAATGGCGATCAACCTTAATGCAAAGGCGATCGTGGTTTGCTCACTTTCGGGTAGAACTGCCCGAATGGTTAGCCGTTTCCGTCCCCCCGTGGATATTATCGGTATTTGTGTTGACCAAAAATCCGTTCGTAAGCTCTCCCTTTCTTGGGGTGTAACTCCCGTGCTTGGTGAGTCTGTTCCTACGACTGACGTTCTTTTCTACTCAGCATATAAGACGGCTAAAAAGGAATTCAATCTTAAGAAGGGTGACCAAATTGTTATTACGGGCGGTCAAATCAACGGACAAAGCGGAAATACGAACCTTCTCAAGGTTGACGTGATAAACTAATATGAATTTCGAAGAAAAAACAAAAAAAGAGAACCTGATATTTGACGGCAAGGTGCTCCACGTCTATTGTGACGATATTATCCAACCCGACGGCAGAGAAGCAAAGCGCGAATATGCAAAGCATCTTGGTGCGGTGTGCGTCGTGCCCTTGACCGATCAAAACGAGGTTATTTGCGTGAAGCAGTATAGATATGCTCACCATAGAATGTTTCTCGAAATTCCCGCAGGCAAGCTCGACTATGCAGGCGAGGATAGAAGAGAAGCGGCTCTCCGCGAGCTCCGCGAGGAAACGGGTGCGCTTTGCGAAGCACTCACTCACATCGGTGATATCGTGCCTTCTCCTGCCATTTTGACGGAGAGAATATCAATGTACCTTGCCGAGGGGCTCACCTTCACCGAAACTGAATACGATGAGGGTGAATTCATTGAAATCGTGAGAATCCCCCTTGCCGAGCTTGTAGAAATGATAATGCGCGGTGAGATCGAGGATGCCAAAACGCAGACTGCCATTCTCAAGGTGTGGCATCTGAAAAATAAATAAAACAAAGGGCAAATTTAGATTTGCCCTTTCTTAAAAGAGGAAATTATGAAAAAATTACTTGTAATTGACGGAAACTCAATACTGAACCGCGCGTTTTACGGTGTGAAGCTTCTTTCCAACAAGAACGGACTTTATACCAATGCCATTTTCGGTATGATAAATATAATTATGAAGCAGGTCGAGGCAGTCAAGCCCGACTATGCGGCGGTTGCGTTCGACCTCAAGGCGCCCACCTTCCGTCATAAGATGTACGATGCTTACAAGGCGGGTAGACACGCAATGCCCGACGAGCTTCGCGAACAGTTTCCCTATGCAAAGCGCGTTTTACACGAGATGGGCTTTTCCGTGCTTGAGATGGAGGGCTATGAGGCGGATGATATCCTCGGCACACTCGCGAATCAGGCGGAGGAGCGAGGCATAGAAGCATTCGTGCTCACGGGTGACCGTGACTCGCTACAGCTTATAACCGAAACGACCAAGGTGCTTCTTGCCACGAATAAGGATACTCTTGTAATGGACAAGGCGGCGTTTTTTGAAAAATACGGCGTGGATTCGAGCCAATTTGTCGACGTTAAGGCACTTATGGGTGACTCCTCGGATAATATCCCCGGTGTTGCGGGCGTTGGCGAAAAGACCGCGCTCAAGCTTATAAGTGATTTTGGCGATCTTGACTCCATCTATGCGAGCTTGCCTAGTGACAAAATAGGCAAATCCGTTAACGCAAAGCTTGCGGAAAATAAGGATAATGCTTATCTTTCAAGAGCACTTGCAAAAATATGCACCGAGGTTCCTCTTGAGCATGATTTTGAAGACCTTCTCTATAGGGGCTTTGGCGAGGGCGCTTATGAGCTTTTTGCCGAGCTTGAGTTTATGGGCTTCATAAAGAAATATAATCTCTCAAAGCCGGCCGCTAAAAATGAAGCCGCCCATGAAGACGGCGAACAGCTCGGATTTTTCAGCGACGCACCCGAAGCAACGCTTGAAAAGAACGAGAGAAGCGTTAGCTTGGATGAGCTTATGGCTCTTCCCAAGGACGAGGCGCTTGCAATTTTCTTTGAAAATGATGGATTTACCGTTGCTCGCGAGGGCGAGATTCTTGTCTTTGACGGAGAAATTGAGGGTGCGAAGCCCTTCCTTCTCGATTTCGAGAGAAGATTTGTTCTCTATGACTGCAAGAGCACCTTCCATGCACTTGCTGATATTGGATTTAAAAATTGCTATTTTGATATAATGCTCGCCTCATATGTAATTAATGCGGGCGAGGGCTCATTTGACCTCGAGCGACTTGCGATGGCAAATCTCTCACTTGTTGTTGAAGAGGGTGTGAGCAAAGCATCCGTAGTCTATGAGATTTATAAGATTTTGAAGGCGAAGATAGAGGAGCTCGGCTTTGAAAAGCTCTTTTATGAAATAGAGATGCCGCTTGCTACCGTTCTTTTTGAGATGGAGAGCGAGGGCTTTAAGATCGATCGCGAGGGACTTTTGTCCTACGGCGAACAGCTTGACGGAGCGATTAGCGAGCTTGCGGAGCGCATTTACGGCTATGCGGGCAGGGAATTCAATATCAATTCTCCCAAACAGCTTGGCGAGGTGCTCTTTGAAACGCTCATGCTCCCCCACGGCAAGAAGACCAAAACGGGATACTCGACCAATGCCGAGGTGCTTGAAAAGCTCCGCGCATATCATCCGATAATTGAGGATATCCTTGATTACCGTCAGGTCGTAAAGCTCAAGGGAACCTACGTTGACGGCTTTATTAAATTGCTCACCGCGGATAATAAAATCCATACAACGTTTAAGCAAACGGGTACGGCTACAGGACGCCTTTCATCCGCCGAGCCGAATTTGCAAAATATTCCGATAAGAACGGCGCTCGGTAGGGAGCTCCGCCACTATTTCGTTCCTAAAACGAGCGATTACGTGCTCGTTGACGCGGACTACTCTCAAATTGAGCTGCGCCTCCTCGCCGCAATTTCGGGCGACGAAAATATGATCGGTGCATTCCTTTCGGGAGTCGATATCCATACCTCAACTGCTGCAAACGTGTTCCACGTGCCTGAAAGTATGGTTACAAGTGAGCTTCGTAAGCGCGCCAAGGCGGTAAATTTTGGTATCGTTTACGGAATCGGCGAATTTTCTCTCTCCGACGACCTTCATATTTCGATGAAGGAGGCGAAGGAGTATATAGAAAGCTATAAGGCAAGCTATCCGCTTGTTGATAAATACCTTAAGGATATCGTTGCCGAGGGCTATGCAAACGGATTCGTTTCGACGCTTTACGGAAGAAGAAGATATATCCCCGAGCTTTCGGGACAAAATAAGATGCTAAAGAAATTTGGCGAGCGCGTGGCAATGAATAGCCCGATTCAAGGAACCGCTGCCGATATAATTAAGGTTGCAATGATAAATGTCAGCCGCCGCCTTAAAGCGGAGGGAGTTGACGCGCACCTAATTCTCCAAGTCCACGACGAGCTTGTTATCGAATCGCATAAATCCTGCGCCGACCGCGTCTCCGCGATTCTTCGCGAGGAAATGGAAAACGCAATCATCCTCCCCGTCCCGCTCTCCGTTGAACTAACGGTGGGTGAGACTTGGTATGATAATAAATAGGAGGACAATATGAGAATATCTCCATTCACTGTATGGAAAATGTCAAAAAAAGACACCCCGGGACCGTTTAATGTGATATTTAGACGGTACATAGCATTCTGGATTGATGCGGCTATTTGTCTTATGCCGGCTATAATTCTAACGGTTATCACAGTATTCGCCGGTGCGGAGAAATACTCGATGTTTGCTACGATGCCTTTGCTGTTGGGACTTCTTTTTAAGGATGTGTCGGGAAACAGTTTTGGTAAAAAGATGATGAGATTGAAAATTGTTTCGACTAATGGCGAAAATCTCACTTGGAAAAGATTGATTCTCAGAAATTTCTTCTATTTCTTTTTTATCTTTGATATAATTCTTTTAGCTTTTAATGCGAATGGCGGACGAATAGGGGACTATGCTGCAAAAACTAGGGTTGTGCTTGCTTCCTCTAATGCTTTTACAAGCTTATAAAACTTATTATATAGTAATTATAAACAACCTCACTAATTTGTGAGGTTGTTTTTCTTAATGACATATATTGAGTTAAAAGTAAAACTTGACAACCCCCACAAAAAGTGCTAAACTATATCCAACGCTGAAAAGGGCAGGTAAGATGATGAAAAACGTACTTATTACGGGCGGATCTCGCGGTATTGGTCGCGCGTGCGTTGAGAAATTTGCGTGCGAGGGCTATGCGGTTTCCTTCATATATAATAATAGTGATGAAAGAGCAGGGGAGCTCGCCGCAAGGACGGGTGCTCGTGCGATCAAGGCGGATATATCCAATCCCACCGAGGCGCGCACCGCAGTTGCGAACGCAATTGAAACAATGGGAAGCGTTGATATCCTTGTGAACAATGCAGGCATTTCTCTGATCAAGCTTTTCACCGATACCACCGACGAGGATTATTATAATGTAATTAACACAAATCTCGGCGGAACGTTCTTCGTCACTCGCGAGGTCGCTAAGAATATGATTTCCAATCATTTTGGAAGGATTGTTAATGTTGGCTCCATGTGGGGCAAGGTCGGTGCGTCCTGCGAGGTCGCTTATTCGGCATCCAAGGCAGCGATTGAAGGATTTACTAAGGCGCTCGCCAAGGAGCTTGGGTTGTCGGGAATAACAGTCAACTGCATCGAGCCGGGCGTTATCAATACCGAAATGAACGCCGAACTTGACGAGAACACCTTGAGAGAGCTTTGCGATGAAACTCCCGTGGGCAAAATTGGCGATGCGGACGAGCTTGCAAGCTTTATCTTCATGATTGCAACCGAAAAAAGCGGTTTTTTGACCGGACAAATCATTGGTTTTGACGGCGGATTCGCAATTTAATAAATTTTTGAAAAAATCTTTCAAAAAGGTATTGACAAAGGAAAAGAGATGTGGTAATATAACAAGGTCGCGAACGAGGCGGTAAAAAAATCGAAAAAAGTTTTGAAAAGTTGAAAAAAGTACTTGACAAAGCAACTGCGTTTGTGATATAATCATAGGGCTGTAACCTTTTGAGGGTCAGCGCAAAAATTGGTCATTGAAAATTGAACAACAAGAGATTGAAGAAGTACAAAGCGAAAAAAGTATAGTGCGAAAAAAGAAATCTCGTTAGAAATTCTGAAAGAGAATACTACTCAAACAAAAGTAAAAGAAGCTAGAAAAAAGC
>JAZRCO010000108.1:0-2049 GCA_045659855.1 Eubacteriales bacterium
AAGCAAAAGCTCCTTCGGGTACGGCGTTGACGCAATAGCGAGAACGAAGAGCAAAACAAAATTTCTAACCACCGTATATCCAAGCTCCCCGTTGTAAAGCGGAATGCCCGAAAGTCCCACGCGACAATGCCTTGTCGCAAATAAACGCTTGATTAGTTTTCTTTTACTTTGATCATACCCGCATCAAGCTCAACGGGCATATCTCTGCGTCCTCTGTTAACGAGAACAACAACTTTGTTTGAATCGTCGGAAATTGACTGAACTGTTCCTGTGTATCCCTCGAAAAGTCCTGCAATAACCACAACGCTATCACCAACCGCATAGCTGAGCTTAACCTTCTTTTCTTCGATGTTAAGTGCTTCAACTTCCTCCGCTGAAAGGGGAGAGGGGCGGGATCCGGGGCCAACAAAGCCCGTTACGCCTGTGATTGAGCGGATTGCGTGCCAGCTTTCATCGTTCATAGTCATTTTGATATAAACGTAACCGGGGAAGAGCTTTTCCTCAACCTCGATCTCCTGGTCGCCTTTCTTCTCGATAACGATCTGAACAGGAATTTTAATATCATATATCAGATCCTCAAGACCACGGTTCTCAACAATTTTTTCAAGGCTTGTTTTCACCTTGTTCTCATACCCTGAGTAGGTGTGCGCCACATACCATCTCGGGCCGACATTCATTTCATTAATATCGCTCATGGTAATCTCCTTAGATTAGAGCTTTCCAAGTGCAGTGATACCCTGTGCAAATACGTAGTCAACGATTGCCAAAGCAATTACGCATGCTACGATAACGACAACAACAACGAGTGTGTTCTTGCGTACGTCTGTCCAAGGGGACCAAGAAATCTTTTTGACCTCGCTTTTAATGCTACGTGCAAAGGATGCGATCTTGCTCCAAAGAGAAGGCTTGTCGCTGTTTTTCTTCACGTTCTTTGTTCCGGATTTATCTGCCATAATAATCTCCTTTACAATTACTTAGATTCTTTGTGAAGAGTGTGCTTGCGGCAGAATTTGCAGTACTTGTTCATTTCAAGTCTGTCGGGGTCATTCTTCTTGTTTTTCTTAGATTCATAGTTTCTCTGCTTGCATTCTGTGCAAACGAGAGTAATTTTGACTCTTGCATCATTAGCCATTTTTTCGGCACCTCCCATTTAAATTTTTTTGACCTGTTCGGTCAGTGTACCTCCCTCTGAGATGGCATCATGCCTTGTCCTTTCGGACGGCGCTAAAAATAGGCATAACAAAAAAGCCCATTCGCAGAGGTACTGCTATTGTATCACAAAGTCAATACAATGTCAAGGGCTTTTTTGAAATTTGTTTCTATATATTATATAGGGATATTTTTGCTATCTCGAAGCATTTAGTCCTTCGGCTCCTCAAGGAGCTTGAGGGTGTCAAAAATCGATTTTACACCGATGAGCTCGATGCCGCAATCTATCTTGCGCTTTTCGAGATTTCTATAGGGAACGACCGCTTTAGTAAAGCCGAGGCGTGCTGCTTCCTTTACTCGTTGTTCGAGGTTGGAAACTGCTCTTACCTCGCCTGCAAGACCGAGCTCTCCGATGGCAATAAGGTCATCGGGCACTATCTTGTCGCGGAGCGAGGAGATGAGCGCCATGGCTACCGCAAGGTCGCTTGCGGGCTCGTCAAGACGAAGTCCGCCGATAACGTTAATATATGCGTCGTTTGATGAGAAACGAAGCCCGAGTCTTTTTTCGAGTACCGCCAAAATAAGATTTAAACGGTTGTAGTCAATTCCGTTTGACGTTCTTCTTGGAACGGGGAAGGCGGTTGGCGAAACGAGTGCCTGCACCTCGGCAATGATGGGACGAGTGCCCTCAATCGTGCAAAGCGCACAGTTGCCCGATGCATTCTTGGGACGGTCGGCAAGGAGCATCTCCGAGGGGTTGCAAACCTCGATAAGTCCCGTATCTCCCATCTCAAATACACCGATCTCGTTTGTTGAGCCGTAACGGTTCTTCATGGCTCTAATTATTCGGTAGGAGTGCTGGCGGTCGCCCTCAAAATAGAGAACGGCGTCAACCATATG
>JAZRCO010000109.1:0-13881 GCA_045659855.1 Eubacteriales bacterium
ATTTGCTTTCCTTTTGAAAAAAGAAAAAATCAATATTTTAAGCGTTGAATAAGAAAACTCCCCACAGTCAAAAAGAAAACCAACCCAATCGGGTTGGTTTTTCTTTTTGCTTTGTAGAGTGGATTTTGAATTACCGAACAATCTCAGCGGAGGGAGTGGAACTTTCAAATCCCCTTATTTTCATCTCCTCATCAACCATTCTTCGTGCGGTTTAGGATAGTTAGGCGGAAGGTGTCTAATTTTTGCAACACGTCAAAATTGTTTTGTAAAAGCTATTGACCAGTCCGTTTTTTGCGATATACTTAATGTAAGTGTAGGACTTGTGGCATCGGCAAGAGACCTTTTAGGCACTCCCCTTTGCGTTTCTCGTTCTACATTGAAACCAAATTCGTTTTCTCCCAAAGGTAGCTTTGCGTACCGGGGGACTGAAAGTGTAATTTGGTTTCTATTTATTTTACGATATAAACAACATTTTATCGTTAGACATCGATCGCCATCTCTCAGTCATTTATCCCTTCACAAACGATATGGTATATTTTCTCAAGCTCCTTTGCGTCCCAAAGGGTGGGGACGGGATAGATGGGGTTGGCTTCCCTATCAGCGAGCTTAGCCATATCGGGAATATCACAAAGCTTTATGCAGGAGAGCTTTGTTGGGATATTCATTCTCTCGTTCATTCCCTCGATGTGGGAAATGAGCTTTTCCGCCGCTTCGGCGGAAGGTGTATCAACGCTTACAAGACCGATCTTCTTTGCAAGATCGGCGAGGGGAGAAAACACGCTTTCACCGTAAGCACGGAGAACATGGGGCAAAAGAACGGCATTTGCCAAGCCGTGAGCAACTCCGTATTTACCTCCGAGGGTATGCGCGACCGCATGAACGTATCCAACGTAGCTTCTTGTAAAGGCAACGCCTGCAAGATATGATGCACGGAGCATATTTCTTCGAGCGTCGATATTTTTTCCGTCGGCGTAGGCAAGCTCGAGATTATCAAATATGAGCTTTACAGCCTCGATCGATGCCGCCCTTGTTACCTTGGTTTTCGATCTACCAACGTATGCCTCTATCGCATGCGTGAGGGCATCCATACCCGTGGTTGCGGTGAGATGCGGAGGAAGTCCCAAGGTGATATTGGGATCAAGCACGGCATATCTCGGAATGAGGCAAAAATCATTTATTACGTACTTATGATGTGTTTCGGAATCCACGATTACCGATGCGACGGTAGCTTCACTTCCCGTTCCTGCCGTGGTGGGAACGGCGATAAGAAGTGGGATGCGCTTGCATATCTTGATAAGGCCTGCCATCTTATTAAGTGGCTTATTAGGGCAAACAGCTCGTGCGCCGACCGCCTTGGCGCAGTCCATGGACGAGCCGCCGCCAAAGGCAATAATCGCCTGACATTTGCTCGAATTGTAAAGCGCCAACGCCTCCTCAACGTTTTCGGAGGTAGGATTGGGCACCGTTTTGTCATACACGATACAAGTGATGCCATTTGCATCAAGATGCTCTTCAAGAGAAGCTGTCAAGCCAAGTCCGCGAATCGCCTGATCCGTTACGAGAAGGACTCGCTCGAGTCCGCTTGACTTCAAAAGATCGGCAATTTCATCGGTACCGTTCAATATCTTGGGCTCGCGGTAAGGAAACACGGGTATAAGAAGGTGCATACCCTTTTGAAATATTCTATAGAAAACTTTTTTTACTGCATTCATATCGTTCCTCGTTAGTCTATAAAAGTTTATTTTAAAAAATTAAGAATTTTCTTGTCCCTATATCATACCACAAATCCTCATCTTTTTCAATACCCATATTTTTGCAAGAATAACAAAGTGTCTTGGCAATAATTTGAAAAAAAGTGTAATAAAATCAATAAATTTGTCAAATAAACTTGAAATATGTAAATAACTGTGTTAGTATAATTATACACATTCGCAAATATATATTCATTTTGTGAAAAATAGAAAGTTAGTTATATGTCAAAAAATAAGAATAATATGTTTGTTTACAAAATCATGAAGGCGCTTGCCGGCTGCATTGCCAACGTGGTTTTCCAAAGAAAATATCTTCGCAACGAGGTAAAGGATAAGGACGGCGCCATGGTCATCATAGGCAATCATGAGGCGGCACTTGACTTTGCTACCGTTGTTGGTGCGACCAAGCGCCATATGACCTTTGTGGTCAGCGATTCCTTCTACAACACCCTTCCCTTTAGGAAATGGATGGAGATGGTTGGAGTAATTCCCAAGCAGCAGTTCCAAACCACAATAACTGAAATATGCAAAATGCGCTCCACCATCAAGCGCGGTGATATCCTTATGTTCTATCCCGCGGGCTTGATGTCCGAGGACGGTCTTTCAACACCCTTCCCTGCGCAAAGCTACAAATTCCTTCAGTACTTGGGCGCGGACGTCTATGCGGCGAGAACGGCGGGAACTTATTTTTGCACTCCCAAATGGAGCAAAAAGATTCGCCCCGGAAGAACGTATATGGACATTTACAAAATCATCGATAAGGACGAGCTTCAAGAACTCACCGAGGAGCAAATCAAGGAGAGAGTGGACGGCGCTTTACTCTTTGACGCTTACCGCGAGCAGGAAAAGCACATGGTAAAATACCTCGGTGGCGATAACGTTGAGGGACTTGAAAGCGTTCTTTATATTTGTCCTCACTGTAATGCGGAGTTCACTATAAAGGTCAAGAACAAGAATACCCTTTACTGTACGGAATGCGGCTTTGCTCACAACTCGGATAAATACGGCTTCTTACATAATTCGGGCAACGTTGGCGACGAGATTCGATACGTTTCCGATTGGTCGAGCATCATACATAAGCGCGTCGGTGAAATGATAGATAGCGGCGAGATAGTTGACATCTCGGCAAAGACCAAGATCCAAACGATCGCCTACGAAAAGAAAAAATACGTTGACGTTGGATACGGCACCATCACCGTTACTCCCGAAAAGTTCATTCTCGAGGGAGAGATAAACGGCAAGGAGACAAAAATCGAGGTTCCGCTTAACTCCTTTGCATCCATTCCCTTCAAGCCCGGATGCAGAATCGAGATCCAGCACAACAAGACCTCCTATAGATGCGTTCTTGACGACGGCAAGCTCGCAACAAAGATAGTTAACGTGGTTGAAACCTACTACGAAAGAATTCAAGAGGCATCAAAGAAAGAAAAATAAAACAAAAGGCGACGGATAAACCGTCGCCTTATTATTTTAACATGTCTTTATAAGTCTAACGTAGAATTCAACGCTCTTCTTTACAGTTTCAAACGGAATTCTCTCGTCGTTTCCGTGGATGGTCGCTCTCTCCTCATTGGTGAGCGCCATAGCGGAAAAGCGATAAACCTTATCGCTTATCTTACTCCAATGCTTTGCATCGGAGCAAGCAAACATAAGGTAGGGGGAAACAACGGTATCACTCCAAGTGCCCTTTACCGAGTGAACCACTCTCTCCCACGCCTCTCCGTAAGCAAGAGAGGTCGGTGAAGGATTCTCTCCCTCAAGCACCGTAAGCTCGATTTCGTCATCCTTAATCACCTTCTTGAGATAATCTCTTGCGCTCTCCATGGTATCCCCGGGTATCAAGCGAAGATTCGCCCTCATATTCGCATTGGGCGGAATAACGTTGATCGCCTTGGAGCCCTCCATTTGAGTGAACGAGCATGTCGTTCTAACAAGGGCATTGAGCTCTCCGCCACTCATCTTACCGATGAGCGAGAGCACGGGACCAAAGAGCCAAAGATTAGCGAAGATCAATTTATAAAGAAGATTTGAATGTCTTGCAAGAACGTTAAACATAGCGCTTGTAGATTTAGAAAGCGTATATTTAAACGGATGTCCCTCTATTCTCACACAGGCGGCACTGAGTCTGCCTATGGGAGTGTGGGGCTTGGGGGATGAGGCGTGACCGCCCTTTCCCTTGAATTTTAATTCAACGTTGAGCATTCCCTTTTCGGCAATACCTATCAAAGCGCAGGGAGTGTTCACTCCGGGGAAAACGTGGTTAACGACCGCACCGCCCTCGTCGAGAACAAGTCCCGGCTCGATTCCTCGCTCCTTAAAGAGCTTGATAATTTCGGGCTGACCGTCACCGTTTATCTCCTCGTTGCCCGAAAAAGCAAGATATAAATCCTTCTTCGGAACGAATCCCTTCGCGAGCAAGGATTCAAGTGCCTGCATTGACGCGTTGAGCGTTGATTTGGTGTCGAGTGTTCCTCTGCCCCAAAGAACGCCGTTTTCTATCTCGCCTGCAAACGGGGGCTTTTGCCAGTTTTCCTCATCGACCTCTACAACATCAAAATGCGCCATGAGCACGGTGGGAGAATCGTGCGTTTCGCCCTCCAATCTGTAAAGGAGCGCTCTATCGGTCACCTTTTCAAGCGTGCAGCTCTTATGTATCAAGGGGAAAAGCTCGGGCAAAAGCGCAATGAAACGCTCGAATTCACCGTCGTTCTCACACAAGCGGTCCCTGTGCGAAATCGTCTTGCATTTGACCATTTCGGCAAGGTTGTGAACCGCCTTTTCAACGTCGACCTCTATCTCCTCGTGCGCGGTCTCGGCCTCCGCCTTCGGCACGAAAAGAAGAGCTCTAATAAGCGCAATAAGAAGCAAAAGGATTATTATTCCAAGAGCAATATACAATACTACCATTATGCGTTATCTCCGTTGGCTTTTCTTTCTCTATTGTAGAGAATTCTTGAGTAAACAAGTGTGATTATCATGCTCACGGGGATCATGATGCCAACCATTCCCGAATCAAGGAACGGAACGAACACGAAAAGAAGCACCATAAGCGTCATCGGCAATATAGCGATCTTGAAATATCTTGACATGTAAACAACGCCAAGTCCGCCAAAGAGTGCGGGAAGAACGTTATCAAACGCATAAGCCATGATGGGACTTTCAAATACGCCCTGGAAAACTGAAAGCAAGCATACGCCAACCAAAATAATAACGATGGTCATAATTGAGGATGTAGCAATGGAGATGGTTGAGATTACCTCACCCTCGTCGCTATCCGCCTTAACGTTCGCCTTTTCCATGGAGTCAAGTGCGCAGGGCACCTTGAGCGAGGAAAGGTTGCCCGTAACGAAACCGAGGTACGTGCCGCCAACGCCGAGCATGGGAGTATAGGTAATTACCTCAATGATACCAACGGGCCAAAACGTGAGTGCAATAGGATAAAGACCGTTCAAGAACGTTCCAAAATCGGGCCATTCGCCAAACAATATTGCCAAAACAAAAGGAAACGCAAGAATGAATCCGCAGGTAACAACTGCCCAGATTCTTCCCCATCTATGCATTTTATTTATGTAACTCATTTGTGTCCTCCTTATCCTTTAATCAATATCGAAATCGGAATAGCGAGTGCCATACTGCCTATCATAGAGATGGGCAATGCATAGTCGTTGAGCCACTTCCAATTAAACTTCTTGAGGAGAAGACCGCATATAGCCATAAGTCCTGCCGAGATCGCCATTACGAATACGGGAATCCAATATTCGAGTTGGTAGTGGAAGGCAAGTACCTTTTGTCCGTCGATCTTATCAAAAACAAGACCGAGGTCGCAAACTATGTAGCCAAGGAAGGCGGAGAGCATTCCAACGAACATACTCGTCATGAGGATATCCATCCACTTTTTGTCCTTGTCCTTTACCTTCATCATGCCACCCGTTATCATCTTGCAGGTGATGGGAGCAAGAATAAGACTTGCGGCAATACCAAATGTCATAACGAAAGCAACGGTAACGTACTGCTTTGCATTAACAATCGCATCCGTTCCAAGCGACTCAAGTGCCTGCTTGGCGGCGGGAAGCTCATACGTTACGGCGCCAATAATAGAAAGTCTTAACCAAGGAAGTGCCACACCGAGCATCTTGACAAGGGAAACGACTCCCATAAAGATAGCTACGGCGGGAGCGATGGTAAACAATGCCGAGCGTTTAATCGTTGCGGTCAAAACGCTTCTTTCAATGCCAAGCTCAAGACCTCTCTTGAATGCCTTGACAAGGAAGAATACCGACTGTGCCACAACTATCCCGAGAATAATGGCTACGAGCACAAATATTACGGGACTGTTCAATGAAAATTCAAACATATTTTCCTCCTTAACTAAAAATAGGATAAATAATAGTAACACATTTTGAAATAAAAATCAAGAATTTAAGATTTTTTTGTATTTTTATTCATTAAAGTGTCGTATATATGCGAATAATTGCTCTTATTCATTCCAAAATGCGTCGAATTCGGAAAGAGCATCGCGGATGAATTTGGGCATTTTCTTATCATTAAAGCATTTATGCTTCCATGCGTTACTGCCCTGTGTGCGAGTAAATATCATATTTCGAAGCTCGTTTACGTCCTCGTTATGAGCATGCTTTACGTTACCAATCTCAATACTGATGGGCTCCTTGCCGAGCTTGATCACCATATCGTCGGCATCGATATCGCGGAATTTAAGAACGCATTCTCTTTCGCTGTTCAAAATGCCGTGAGGATCATCGCAGGTAACGCAAAGACGCAACGCATCTCTCTCCTCCGCGAGAGTAAAGCGGGTAATGGCATAGCTGCCGCCCTTATAATCCATCGATTCGCCATCGTCCTCGTAAAGCTCAAAGCTGCCGTTTCCTCGCCACAAGTGTACCTCAAGGGGCTGCTCAAGAGAGAGATCGTTAGTGCGGCATCTCTTATAGGTCGGCACTATTGCGCCCTCGCGCGCAAGCACGGGAATGGAATCAAGGTCGCGATACATCTTAACCCATCTTCCGCCCTCATATATTCTTCCATTAAAGATATCCGTCCATCTTCCCTCGGGCAACCAAACGTCAACGCTTGCGAGGTTGAGTTTTTTGTCGGTCGGAGTCGTAATGGGGCAAACTATCAGCTCGCCGCCGAATATATACTGATTCTTTGCCTTATAGGCGTCGTCGCAATCGTAACGGTAATACATGGGCATGCATATCGGCTCGCCGTATTTATGTGTGCGGTAGTTGGCGCTGTAGAGATACGGAATGAGCTTGTGGCGCAATCTCAAAAAGTCCTCGGAGATCTTGTTGACCACATAGCTTCTCTTCCACGGCTCCTTGCCCATATAGTCGGAATTGGACGAGTGAAGTCTATTTATAGGACTGAAAACTCCAAGCTGGAGCCAACGGAGATATATCTCCTCGTCCTGAATGCCGTTCATATGACCGCCAATATCGTGGCTCCACCAAGTGTAGCCCGCATTTGCGGCGCAGTTTGTAAAGTAGGGCTGGAAATCAAGACTCTTCCACGAAACCACGGTGTCACCCGAGAATCCGAGTGGGAATCTATGCGAGCCAAGTCCTGAATATCTTGAAAGGATGAGCGGACGTCTATTATCCCTTGCGCTATCGAGCGTATGGTAGTGGTTGAGCGCCCAAAGGGGATCGAGTCCCTCAATTTTACTCTTTGTTCCCTGCTGCCAATCTATCCACCAAAAGTCAACGCCCTCATTTTCAAGCGGACGGTGAAGCACCTCGAAATATGCCTTCATAAATTCGGGGTCGGACACGTCAAATTCGATTATTTCCTTCTTCTTTGGATCCTTGCCAAGGCGCTCGCACATTGCTTCATATGCGTCCTCAAAGAATCTCACCCCCTGCGACGGGTGTATGTTGAGCGGTACCTTGAAGCCCTTTTTGTGAAGCCAATCGAGCAGCTCGCAGTGGTCGGGGAAAAGCTCCGTGTTCCACGAATAGCCCGTCCAACCGTGCATGAACGTATTGAAGACCGCTTCCTTTAGATTCTTCGCCTCGCCAGCCATTGCGTCCCTGCCGAATCGCTTGATTACGTCGACCCAGTGCCAGTCCATATCTATAGTAGCAACGGTGATGGGAAGTCCGTTGTCTATAAATCTCTTCATAAGAGTACGGTATTCCTCTTGCGTGTACGCTCTATATCTACTCCACCAGTTGCCAAGCGCAAACTTGGGAATGAGCGGAACCTCGCCCGTTAGCTTGAAAAAGTCGCGAAGCTGTTCAAGATAGTTTCTTCCGTATCCCGCAAACCAATACCTGTCCGAGCATTTTTCACGTGGAGAAATACTTCCGTCGGGATTTATCATAAGACTCTTGCTATCGTCAATAAGTGATGAACCGTAGCGCGAGGTTATTCCATCATCAAGCTTGGTTGCACCGTCGGCAGTATCAAGCGTTCTCGCCGTGCCGGGCAGTGGCTTTTGCGCAAATTTAGTCCTAAAACGGTCAAAATGCGCCTCAACGTTTCCCGTTTTAACATCAACATAAAAAATAACCCTATCAGTTTGAACTGTTATCTTTCTATCATTTTCTTCAAGTGTATATTTCACCTCCTCAAAATCTCTGTTTTGCACAGTTTGAGTGGGAAGATCGGTAAAAATACCCTTTTCAGTTCTCAATAATCTGGGAGTTATAAGACTTATTCTAAGATCACCTTTTTCAAAAATAACCATAATGAACTCCTTTACATTTTTTATAATTCAATTATATATTATTTATAGGATGCTGTCAATTAATATTTACATAATCACTTAAATTGAGATTGCATTGAGATCAATTACGATTGCTTTTTCATGGTTTTTTGCTTGCATCGTAAGGGCGACCATTGGTCCTCCGTTTACATTTTAAGACAAGCACACACGATATCTCTATTATCATATACATGGGCGATTCGTGAATCTCCCCTAAGGAATTCATAAAATAAAACCAAAAACCATATGTCTATTAAAACAGTAGCAAGCCAAAGATTTTCTCGGTTTTTTCAAAAAGAACACCCTCTTTTTTTAAGCTAACTTACAAAAAATCCCCACGAAAGCCGTGGGGATTCGGATTATAAAACAATTATTTTTCCCATCTGTAAACTCTACATTCATAGGGTTTAAGCTTGGTACCGCTAGGATCGGGATAGTTATTGAGCAAAAGCTCGGCGCTTGCGAGGTCGAAGCCGTCGGGTACGCACCATTTCTTTGTCTTACCCACAAACGAGCACACAACGAGCAAGATTTCCTTATCATCCTCACGGGAATACGTATAGAATGAGGATGAGAGCTTACCGTACTCCTTATAGTCGCCGTATCTCACGCTTGAGAGCTCCTTGCGAAGCTGAACGGCATCGCGATAGAAATTCAAAACTGAATTTTCATCCGCTTCTTGAGAGGCAACGTTTACTTCCTTGTAATTCTCGTTCACGTAGAACCAAGGTGTACCCGTTGTAAAGCCCGCATTCTCCTCGTCGCTCCACTGTACGGGAGTTCTAGCTGAATCACGGGAGCCGTCCCAAAGTCTTTGAAGACGCTTTTCGGGAGATTTCTTTGTGGCAACGTTGTTATACTGCCAACGGGTTTGAACGTCCTCGTACATTTCGGGATCGCTCGGATACCAGTTACTCATACCGATCTCCTGTCCCTGATAGATAAAGGGAGTTCCCTTTTGGAAGAGGTAGGACACCGCAAGCATCTTTGCGCTCTCGTCACGGAATTTTTCGCTACCGTAACGGGAAACCATTCTCGGATGGTCATGGTTTTCGATATAGAGCATATTCCATCCCTTGCCGTCAAGCTCCTTTTGCCACTTGGTATAGCATCTCTTGAGCTTGCGAAGGTTAAAGGGCAAGTGGTAATAGTCCGTCATAAAGCTATCCGCCTCCTGCGTGGAGAACTGAATAAACATATCGAGAACGGGATTATTATTTTCGTCAATGTATTCGAGCGCCTTCTTGGGAGTAACGAGGGGGGATTCCGCAAGCGTCATGCAATCGTACTTTGAAAATACGTCGCGGTGGAATTCCTCGAGATATTCGTGAAGATGGGGGCCGTGATTGAACATGAAGATACCCTTTGATGCGGGCATGAGCTTGTCGTCGGGCAAGCCCTCGGGCTTAGAAATAAAGGTGATAACGTCCTCTCTAAAGCCGTCAACGCCCATATCGAGCCAATAGCGAAGGATATTCTTTACCTCCTCGCGAACAAGGGGGTTATCCATATTGAGGTCCGCCTGCTGAATTGCGAAAAGATGCATGTAGTATTCTCCGCGCACCTCGTCCCACGCCCACGCCTTACCCTCAAAAAGAGAATCCCAGTTGTTGGGGAGCTTTCCGTTCGGCTTGGCGGGACGCCAAATATAGTAATCGGTATAGGGCTCGATTCTTTGGCGGCTCTTTTGGAACCACTCGTGCTGGTCGCTCGTGTGGTTTACAACGAGGTCCATAATTACCTTCATTCCACGCTGATGAGCGCCGTCAAGCACCTTTTTAAATGCATCCATACCACCAAATTCCTCGGCGATATTATAGTAATCGGAAATATCGTAGCCACAGTCGATTCCGGGGGAGGGATAGAGAGGCGAGAACCAAATACCGTCGCATCCGAGCGACTTTATGTAGTCAAGCTTATCATAAACTCCGTAAAGGTCACCCATTCCGTCTCCGTTTCCGTCCTTAAAGGAACGCGGCCAGATTTGGTAGAACACCATATCTTTATACCATTGCTTCTTTTCCATAGTTGTCTCCTTTGACATAAAATGAATTTATATTTTGATTATATCATATAAATCTCCGCTTGTCTACAAGTAAAAAACAAAATATTTCCCCCTCTTTCTATTGAAATCAAATATGGAATGTGATATAATCAAGAATGCAACCTGCAGTTGCCCCGTCTTGAGCTATTGACCACTCAAATGTATGGCGCAACCGAATTGCTTTTGCTATACTTGGTTTTGCAAACGAAACAGGAGTCTATCTATTATGAAAAAATTATGGAATAAAAATTTTATCTTGCTTTTGCAAAGTAGCGCGGTAAGCACCATAGGCGACATTATGTACAGCGTCGCAATTGGATATTGGGTGTATGACGTGACGGGCTCCGAGAGCTTGCTCGGCATTATGTCCTCCATATCCATGCTCGTTACGATGTTTCTTTCCCCCTTTAGCGGAAGCATTGTTGATAAATTAAAAAGAAAATGGGTGCTCGTCATAGGCGATGCCTTTCAAGGAGTGCTCATGGTCACGGTCGGAATTTTTGCGTTTTGGGGTAAGCTAAGCGTTCCGATGGTTTTGGTAGCGGCATTTTTGGCATCTCTTGGAGGTGTGTTCTACTCACCCGCGGCAAGCACGGTGCTCATCGATATAATTCCCCACGATGATATGGTAAGAGGTCAGTCGCTCTTTTCGGGAGTCAACTCCACAATAAACACAGTGGGAACCGCCTTCAGCGGTGTTATGGTCGCATTTTTCGGAGTTCCTCTCATTATTATAATCAACGGAATGAGCAATCTTTATGCCGCCATCTCCGAATTATTCCTTTCGGTTCCCAAGGCGACACAGGAGGGCGAGGCGGTCACCGTCAAGGGCATTTTGAAGGATAGCAAATCCGCATTTAAAGCCATTTTCTCCGAGCCATGCTTAAAGGTATTCATCCCCTGCGCCGTTATAATTAACTTCCTTAGCGCAGGTGCTTACTCACTTATGATACCGTTCACCGCGGAAAAGGGCTTTTCACTTGAGCAATACGGACTTCTTATGTCCATAAACACGATAGGATCCCTTGCTTGCGTAATATTGCTCGGCATAATCAAATTTTCGCCCAAAGCAAGATTTTGGATCATGGCTCTTGGATTTTCAAGCTCGGTGATTTGTTCGCTCATCGCCTTCTCGAGAAAAGAATTTTTGCCCATGTGCGTTTTCGCATTCCTTAGCGCGTTCTTAAATTGCGCGGGCAATACTATTTTTTCCTCCGCCGCAATGCTTGCGCTCCCCGAGGACAACAGGGGCGCCATACTCGGCTTATTCTCATCGGCTTCGATCGGTGGCTCGGCGCTCTCCGCCATAGCTTACGGATTTTTAGGAGAGCTATTCCCCATCGTCGCCGTCTTCTCCGTGGGATGTACCATATCCCTTATACCCATGCTCTATCTTTGCTTTAATTCTAAAACCAAAGAGTTTATTCTCACTCATTAATACAAAAATCCCGTCATTTGATGACGGGATTTTATTTTAATGATGATGGTGATGGTGGTGGTGATGGTGATGATGGTGATGGTGCGAATGTGATTCGCTATGCTCCACCACACACTGCATTTCACTGCATTCCTCTCCCTCCGCCTCAAGCTCGAGCGTGACGTGACCTATTCCGTGCTCGCGGAGCTCCTCGCGAATGGCTTCCTTTATCTTACGGCTGTCGCCGTTTGCCACAACGTGCATAGTTGCGTAATTCTTTTGACCGTCCATGCTCCAAATGTGAATGTGGTGAACGCCAAGAACTCCGTCGATGTGGAGAATGTGATCCTTTATCTCGTTGATTTGAATGCTTCTCGGCATCTTTTCAAGGAAAAGCTCCAACACCTCTTTGAGATTTTTCACGGAATTGATGAGAATAAAAATGGCAACGCCTATCGACATAATAGGGTCGATTCTTTGAATGCCGTCAATCGGAACGAATTTCATAACGAGCGCACCTACAAGGACTATGACCCATCCGAGAACGTCCTCAAGCATGTGTAGATTCACCGCACGCTGATTGATGGAGTCGCCCTCGCGAGTAAAATAAGCCGCCGCAAAATTAACAATCACTCCAAAGATGGCGAAAATTATCATTCCGTCATAATTTATCTCGGTGGGCGTGATTATTCTCAATATCGCGTTGTAAATGACCGCACCCGATCCTATGAGAAGCACAAGTGTGGTGATTATTCCGCCAATAACCGAATATCTTGCATATCCGTACGTGTACACCTCGTCGGGTTGCTTTTTGCTCTTGCGCTCAAGAAAATAAGACGCGCCAATGCTCATAGCGTCGCCAAGATCGTGCACCGCGTCGGAAACGATGGCAACGCTGCCGACTATCGCTCCGCCAATGAATTCAAAAATTGAAAATATAAGATTTAATATGAATGCAATAAGTATGTTTCTCTCCGTTTTCATACGTTTTCTCCTCTATGCTTGTGATTGATATGTGTTACCGTGGTTGAAAGTATCTCTAAAACGTGCGCGTCGTCGAGTGAATAATAGACCTCCTTGCCCTCGCGCCTTGATTTGACGATACCACTCTCTCGCATTTTGGCGAGCTGGTGCGAAATTGAGGACTTGCTCATCGAAAGCACGTTGCAAAGATCGCAAACGCACATTTCTCCGCCCTGAAGAGCGCAAATCAGTCGGCAACGGGTTGCATCTCCCATTATTTTGTAAAATTCGGAAAGTCTATCTATCGTCTCGTCACTCGGCATCGAAGCAAGGGAACGCTCCACCGCATCGTGATGTACGACGTTACAGTCGCAGCTATACTCGTTTCTCGGCATAAATCCTCCCTTCAGTTGAATACTTGTTCAACTGTTTTTCTATATTATATGCTATTTAGTAGTAAAAGTCAAGATGTTTATTAAAAATGGTTTGTATTTAAGACGCACCTCCCCAAGCAACTATTGGTTGAGCGAAAATACTACATTTAGTTGAATAAAATCTTTGATTTTCAACTGTTATTCTCTTCACTATACAAATACTTAGTGATATAATTTATTCATCATAAGAAAGGAGTTTATACTATGAACACAACCCTAGGAAAAAGAATTTCAACACTACGTCGCGAAAAGGAGCTAAAGCAAGATGAACTTGCTGAAAAGCTTGGAGTAAGCTCTCAGGCAGTAAGCAAATGGGAAAACGACCAAACCTGTCCCGATATTTCCCTGCTTCCACTTTTGGCAAATATTTTTAATATAAGCGTTGACGAACTGCTCACAGGCAAAAAAGTAGAATCTCCCTCAGTTAAATTTTTGCCAGAGAGTGAGCGTAAAAGCATTGATGATATGATGCTTCGTATTGTTATGACAAGTGCTGATAAAGACGTGGTAAAAATCAATCTCCCTCTCCCTGTAATCAAAGCGCT
>JAZRCO010000110.1:0-2135 GCA_045659855.1 Eubacteriales bacterium
ACTGTTACGATAACTGTATCACAGCCGGAGGAAACGATTGCTGTTGACGCTGCGCTAAAGTCTGAACCGGGAACATCCTGGTAAACGATATTATCTCTCTTGGATGCGGGAAGTGTTTCCGCCTCAAGCTTAATACCTGCAAGTATGCTTTGGGATGCTTCGTCCTGGTTTGCGATAACGCCAACCTTAGTTGCACCAAGACCGCCTGTCAAGTTGTTTTCAGCGTCAAGTGCGTTAGCAAATGCACGAACGATGAGTGAACGGCCCTCAGTCTTGTTAAGGGGCTGTACGGGGAAGATACATCTATCGCTGTCAGTTGTAGCGTTGCCGTTGTAGAGAGCATCGATACCTGCTGCTGCGTAAATCATAGGAACACAGTTTTCCTTGAGAAGGTCAAGGTTTACGTTTACAGCGTAGCCGCCGTAGTTACCAACGATTGCAAATACTTCGTCCTCAAATATGAGCTTTTCCATAAGGGATACGGAGTTTGTTGCAACGCCGCCGTCGTCATAGTGCTTAAGAGCAACAGTCTTGCCCTTAAAGCCACCGTTCTTGTTATACTCAGCAAATGCTGCGTTGATACCAAGATTGAAAGGAACGCCGATGGAGGAAAGCTCACCAGTTGTACCTGCTGTGTTACCAACGTAGATAACGTCACCCTCGTAAACTTCGTTACTGATAGTGGGACCGTTGTTAACGGAGGGCGGGCACGCTGTAAGCGTTCCAAGGCAAAGCACTATTACAAGTGCCATTGAAAGAATTCTTGTTATTGTGTGTTTCATATTTTTCTCCTTGATATTATTACATCTATAAATGTAACGTTAGTTAATTACCGCCGAGATATGCGGCAACGAGTCTTTCATCCTTGATAAGATCCTCGGCTTTACCGTGCATGCTTATCTTACCAAGCTCAAGCACGTATGCATAATCAGCAATTTTAAGTGTGGAAAGAGCATTCTGTTCTACGATAAGAATGGTCGTTCCCTCTTTTTTGATTTTGAGAAGTGTATCAAAGATGTCCTTTATCAACAATGGAGCAAGTCCGAGAGAGGGCTCATCGAGCACAAGGAGCTTGGGTGAGCCCATGAGCGCACGTCCGATAGCAAGCATTTGCTGCTCACCGCCCGAAAGCGTTGAGGACTGCTGCTTTGCACGCTCCTTGAGTCTTGGAAAAAGAGTGTAAACTCTTTCAAAGTTTCTTTCGAGCTCCTCTTTGCTCTTGATATTGTATCCGCCAACTCTGAGATTTTCTTCAACGGTAAGTCCGATAAGCACGTGACGTCCCTCGGGAGATTGCATTATTCCCTGCTTTGCAATAACGTGAGTGGGCTTGCCCGTAACGTTCTTGCCGTCAAAAATTATCGTACCTGCCGCGGGCTTGAGCAAGCCCGAGATGACCTTGAGTGTTGAGGTCTTTCCCGCACCGTTTGCACCGAGAATGGCAACGATTTGCCCTTCCTCGACTGTAAGATCGATGCCCTTGAGCGCTGCGATGGGGCCGTAATTAAGCTTAACGTCAGTTAATTTAAGAATCTCACTCATATTACTCCTCCTCTGCAACACCAAGATATGCCTCTTGCACTGCTCTATTCTTTTGAATTTCCTCGGTCGTGCCTATAGCAAGCATTTGACCGAAGCTGATAGCACAAACGGTATCGCAAACATTCATTACAAGTCCCATATCGTGCTCAACAAGCAAGATGGTTACGCCAAATTCATCTCGAATTTTGCGAATTGTTTTTGTCAGTTCTGCAGTTTCGCTATCGTTAAGACCTGCCGCAGGCTCATCCATAATGATAAGTCTTGCATCAGCCATAAGTGCACGCGCTATTTCTACCTTTTTAAGAATTCCGTAAGGAAGTCCCATCGCGTACCATTGAGCATAATTTTCAAGATCCATAAACTTAAGGATTCTCATTGCCTTGGCACGAAGCATTTTTTCTTCCTTTTTAAGAGAGGGAGCGCCAATCAAATGACCCCACAATCCTGTTTTATAGCTTCGTGTGCTTGCCACAAGAAGATTTTCAATAACAGAAATCTCTTTTACAAGCTCAATGTTCTGGAAGGTTCTTCCGATACCCTGAAGGATAATATTATGCACCTTGAAATTACGAAGGTCAACGACCTCACCGTAT
>JAZRCO010000111.1:0-10335 GCA_045659855.1 Eubacteriales bacterium
ATGACGGTTGAGCTTATTTCAAGATCCCTTGGAGATTTCGCAACCGAGGAGCATTCACCCAGCGAGCTTTCCAATATGCTCAACCGCTATGCAGGTAAGTGGAAGTTCGTTTCAACCACTATCTCTCCCGCAATGGATAAAGCGGAGCCCTATCTTGTGGTAAGTGTTGCTTGTCTTGAAAAGAACGCCCCCAAGGCGCTCTCAATCATTAGCGAGATTCTCACAAAAACCGTTTATGATGAGGAAACTGCAAAAACCGTTCTCGCTCGTGAGCTCAACAACACAAGAATGCAGTTTATGGGTAACGGCGTAGGACTTGCTCTTAACACGAGTGAATCCCTCATTTCCGCAAGCGGATATTATAGCACACTCTTCGGCGGCTATCCCATATTCGGAAAGATTCAAGAATATGCAAATGCTCCCGATAGCTTTTGCGCAAATGCAAAGGAGCTCCTCGCAAGAGTATTCAATAGCGGAAACCTTTGTTATACAGGTCTTACGGGAGCGCAGGCACTTCTTGCTAATACACTCGAGCTTCCCGAGGGTGCAAAGCTCGACGGCGTAACTCTTATCAATCCCGACAATAAGAAGGTTGCCTTTGCAATTCCCGCAGGAATCAGCTTCAACGTCCGTTCTCTCGATATTAACGGAATTCTTCCTTATAGCGGAAAGCATATAGCACTTTCAAATCTTCTTTCCCTCGGTTACCTTTGGCACAATATCCGTGAGGTAGGCGGCGCATACGGAACGGGACTCCGCTTCGCAAGACGCGGTGCTATGAACGTTTACTCATACCGTGACCCCAAGGTTAAGGAAACCTATGAAATTTACGATAATATCGCAAATTATCTTGCAACGAACGAATTTACCGACGGTGAGATTCTCGGCTGTATTATTAGCACACTCGCCGATTTCGTAAATCCCAAGTCCGTTGAGCAGGAGGGAATTGAAAACGAGATCGGATATCTTGCAAATTACACCTACGAGGAAAAGGCACAGCATATGGCTGATGTCCTTGCCTTCACAAAGGAAGATATCAAGTCCTTCATTCCCGTGTTCGAGGCGTTCAAATCAACTTGCGCTGAATGCTCCGTTGGTAACGGTGCAAATCAGGGCGCATACGGAAAATTCGACGAGATAATAAATCTCTAATAAAAGAAAAGCGGCGAGGAAATTCCTCGCCGTTTGTTTTATTTTCTTATAAGCTCTTGATCCATTTGTCCGAAAGCTCAACCCATACGGATGCAGGGTGCGGCTCGTTTTCGGGGATTTCGTGGCAGGTCTCGCTCGTTGCAAGAGAGAGGCCGTGATGTCCGTCGGGGAACAAAACGAGCTCGTGCTTAACGCCGTTTTTCTCGAGCGCATCAGCAAGATTCTTTGAGTTTTGAACGGGCACCGAATCATCGTTTTCGGTGTGCCAAATGAATGCGGGGGGAGTGTGCTCATCCACGTGAAGATCCAGTGAGAAGAGCTCCTTTTGCTCATCGGTGGGCGTTGTTGTGCCGCAAAAATAATGAAGGGATCCAAGGTGTGTCGGGCAGGTCGCCGTTACTACGGGATAGCATAGCACCATAGCATCGGGACGCGCATCCTTATCTAGTAAGGTTCCGCACGAAAGAGCTAAATGACCACCCGCCGAGAAACCGATAACTACGACCTTGTCGGGCATTATATTGTAAGCGGTTGCATTATCTCTAATGTGCTTGATTGCAAGCTCGATTTCACGCAAGGGATTTAGATCCTTAGCCATCGCATCAACGGAATATTTGAGCACGAACGCATTGTATCCGCGCGCCAAAAACTGAAGAGCAATGGGCTCGCTCTCGCGGTCCGAGGTCCATTGATAACCACCGCCCGGGCATATCAAAGCGGCGCGTCGGGGCGCATTTGACATTTCTATGGGATTATCTCGAATATATGTGATAAGATGTGCATTTTCATCCTGCGGGAATATAAACAATTTATCAATCTTCATTTTCATCACCTCAAAAAAATTATACCATCATTTAAATTTTTGTCAATACCCCATTGGTATATATTCGCTAATTTTGGTAACAATAATTTTACCAAATTTATCAAGGAGGGAAATTATGAACAATCAACCTAAATCCAAGGATTCCGAGCTTCTTCAGGACATTTATTCAAACGTTAAGATGGGCTCCGAGTCTATAATCAACTTGCTTCCCAAAATCAAGGATGACGACATGAAAATGCTAATGACAAATCAGCTCGATCAGTATGAAAGATATGCGCAAAACGTTAAAGAGCAGCTCGTTTCACTTGGCGTTGAGCCCAAGGAGCCGAACGTAATGTCAAAGCTTGGCGCAAAGATTGGTATGGAGATGAAATCCATGCAGGATAGTACCACAAGTCATATGGCCGAGATGATGGTGCAGGGCTCCACAATGGACGTGACCGATCTCTTGCAAAAGGTGAGCGTTTACGAAAAAATGCCCGAATGCCGCAATTCCGTAAGTCTTGCTAAGGAAATTGTTGCCTTTGAGGAGAGGAATATCGAAAAAATGAAGGAGTTCTTGTAAAAAACTGATATTTATCCTAAATTTTGATTGACACGAAAGCTAAAATGTTATATAATACTTTATATACTTTTAGATAGGAGATCATAAAAATGAAAGTAACCAAAGAATCCATTATCGGTGACGTTCTTGATTATAATCGCGACACAGCGCAGTTCTTCTTTGAAATAGGCATGCATTGCCTTGGATGCCCTGCATCTCGCGGTGAGTCCATTGCTGACGCTTGCGCAGTACACGGAACCGATCCCGACAAGCTTGTAGAAAAGCTCAACGCCTTTCTTGGCAACTAATAAAAAGAGCCTTGCAAAAGGCTCTTTTTACTCTGGAGATAATATGGAAACAATTAAGATAAACGATAGATTAATGACTGCCGTGCAGTTCGTCCGTAAGGGAGCACGCTTTGCCGATATAGGCACCGATCACGCATATTTGCCCATCTACCTTTTGAATAGCGGGGCAATCAAGTGTGCGATCGCCGCCGATATTAATCAGGGCCCTCTTGATAAGGCGGACGAGAATATAAGTAAATACGAAATGTCTTCTTCTATTAAAACCGTGCTTTGCGACGGCCTTTCCGCAATTCCCGCGGCCGAGGTTGATGATATAGCGATTTTTGGAATGGGCGGCGAGCTTATCGTTAAGATAATCGACGAAGCGCCTTGGACAAAAAGTGCTCAAAAGCGACTTATACTCCAACCGATGACGCATCCCGAAAAGCTTCGCAAGTACTTGGCTGAAAACGGATATAAGATCATTGGCGAGGCACTATCACTCGATAGAGGCAAGATTTATCAAACGGTATGTGCTGAATATGACGGCATAGCTCGCGAGTTTGATGAATTCACCTTGCTTTTCGGTGAGTTCATTCTTCGTGAAAAAAGCGAGCTTTTGATTTCTTTGCTTGAGAACGAGAGCAAAAAGATCGTTCGCAAAATCGAAGGCAAGCGTTCAGGAAAAGAGGACGCATCCTATGAAGAGGCAATACTTAAATCCATTGAAAAATACATAGAGAGGTAACCGATATGACTATTAATGAGTTGAGCAAATATATGAACCAAAGAATCCCAAGAGAGCTTTCCTGCTCATGGGATAATGACGGACTTATGTGCTGTCCTGACGGCAATAGAGAAGTGAAGAAGGCGCTTTTCACCATGGACGTAACTCCCGAATGCATTGACTGTGCAATCGAGGGTGGATATGACGTTATCCTTTCTCACCACCCCCTCATTTTTAGAGGTGTAAAGACGGTATCGGGTGACCTCGGCATCCCCGCACGAATCATCAAGCTTATTAAGAACGACGTATCCGTTTTGTCCTATCATACTCGCTTTGACGCAGTTGACGGCGGTGTCAATGATGCGCTTGCTGAGCTCTTCGAGCTTACCGACGTAGAAAAGGTAGAGTGCGACGGAATCGAGCTTATGCGTGTTGGAAAACTCCCCGAGGAGCTTGATATGGAGCATTTTGTTGCGGTAGTTTGTGCAAAGCTTGGATGTGATCATTTGAATTACGCTTCTAATAGTGGAAAGGTTAGCAAGCTCGCCCTTGTTGGCGGAGGCGGTGGAAGCTATATCCGTGAGGCGGCAGCAAGTGGAGCCGACACCTATCTTTCGGGTGAAATCGGTTACCACAATCTTACCGATTGCAAGGATTATAGAATCAATCTTGTTGAAGCAGGACATTATTTTACCGAAAGAATCGCACTCTACAACCTTTCAAGGATCGTTCTTGAATTCGACGAGAGCATTCAGTGTGATTTCTTTGAATCAAACATAATCAATCATATATAAGGAGGTTTTTATGACCTACGTAGTATCTAATTTGTACGGTAGACTCGATAAATTTGAAAAGCTTGTTAAGAAGATTAACCTTAAGGAAAGTGACGTTCTCTACGTTCTTGGAAACATCGTTGACTACGGTGAAGATTCCATTGAGCTTGTAAACGAGCTTTCAGTACAGTATAACGTGTATAGTATTCTTGGAGAGCACGACTATAAGGCATACCTTTTGCTTTCCGAATTCGATAGAATCATCAAGGAGGGAGGAGCACCTTCGGTGAGCTTCTCCAAGGAAATGATCGCTTGGGCGCAGGACGGCGGTCAAGCCACGCTTGAGGCGTTCAAGAGCGCCGATGCGGATAGCAAGGAGGGCTTCCTTGATTATCTTTCCGACCTTCCCGTGTTCGAGGAGGTAACTCTTAAGAACGGCAAGGAATTCGTTCTCACATGCCGCGGAATCGATAATTTTGATAAGGATACCGACCTTTTTGACTATGAGCTCGACTCCTTTATAGGCGGTTATCTTGATATGGATAAGACCTATTACGACGATAAGACAATGGTAGTGGGTTACCTTGATTATGAGCATACACCTGCTGGAAGAGCTGGTAAAATTAGCGCCAAGGGTAATAACGTAGCTCTTGCTTGTGATATGAGCGAGAATGACGACGTTGTTTGCCTTTGCCTTGAAACTAATGACGAATACTATGTATAATTTGAAGAAGAACGATACCGTTGAGCTTGTAGTCAACGATATCAATAATCTCGGCGCAGGCGTTGCCCGTCTTGAGGACGGAAGAGTAGTCTTTGTTCGTGGCGCAGTGACGGGAGATAGAGTAAAGGCAAAGATCATTAAGGTAAATGCCAAATTTGCCGTTGCCCGACTTGAGGAGATTCTCGAGCGCTCACCTTATCGCATTAACGAATGCTTTTGTAATGCGAGCGAAAGCTGTGGCGGATGCGTTTACCGTCACATAACCTACGAGCACGAAAAGGAGCTCAAATGGAATTACGTAAAGCATGCGTTTATTAAAGCAGGGCTCCCAAACGTTGTGATAAACGCCGTGCATAGCACGGGCGTGCTTAACGGCTATAGAAACAAAGCGCAATACCCGTTTGCAATGAGCAAGCAGGGAATCATTGCCGGCTTCTATGCGACCAAAACTCATAACGTTGTACCTGCGTTCGAATGCTCGCTTCAACCTACTGTATTTGGCGAAATATTGCGATTCTTTTGCGATTTTGCAAATGACAAAAAGCTCACCGTTTACGATGAGGAAACGGGCAAGGGAATACTTCGCCATCTATATTTAAGATACGGTAAAAATACGGGCGAGATAATGCTTTGTCTTGTGATCAACGGTGAAAAAATCCCCTGTGAAAAGGAGCTTGTTGATCAAGTAATAGCAAAATTCCCCTTTATAAAGAGCATTCAAATCAACGTCAATACCAAGAATACCAACGTAGTTCTCGGCGATGCGTATAGAACGCTTTGGGGGGAGAGATACATAGAGGACGTCCTTTGCGGAGTGCGCTTTAGAATAACTCCCGAATCATTTTATCAGGTCAATCACGACGGTGCGGAGCTCCTTTACGGACTTGCCAAATCTAAGGCGACCGAGGGCTTCGATAATAAGATAAAGCTTGTCGATATGTATTGCGGCACGGGCACCATCGGTCTTTCAATGGCTGATTCCGTTTCGGAGCTTGTCGGCGTTGAGATTGTTGAGGGCGCAGTTCAATGTGCAAGAATAAACGCCACCCTCAACGGCTTTGAAAATGCAAAATTCTACGCGGGTGATGCTAAGGATATTGAATCCATGTTTATATCCGTTGAAGCGCAGCACGGTGTACTTGAGCCCGACGTCGTTGTGCTCGATCCACCTCGCAAGGGATGCACTCCCGAGGTGATTGAATTCCTCAGCAAGCGCAATATCACGCGCATCGTTTACGTTTCGTGCGATGCCGATACACTCGCAAGGGACTGCAAGCTCTTTGCCGAGCTGGGCTATACGATCGGCGAGGTCGATCCCGTGGATATGTTTCCAAGAACGGGACATATCGAAAACGTTGTCCTTTTGACAAGATATAGTAGCGAGCATCAAATGAAGCTCCATGCATCTCCGTTTGATATGATCAAATGCGGACAAAAAACGATCGAGCTTCGCCTGTACGATGAAAAGCGTCAACAAATCAAGGCGGGCGATGTGATTTCCTTTACAAACAACTCCACCCAAGAGAAAATTGAAGCAAGAGTGTTAAAAATGCATCGATTCAATAGCTTTAGCGAGCTATATCAGACATTGCCACTCTTACAGTGCGGTTACACTCCCGAGGATGTTAAAACCGCAAATCCTTCCGATATGGAGCAGTATTATTCTTATGAAGAACAAGAGAAGTATGGAGTTGTCGGCATAGAGCTTAAAGTGATTGACTGACCGTGTGGGATTTTGGAGGTAACAATGACTTATTTAGATCATATAAATGAAAATTTTCCTATTCGTAAGACTAAGGAAGAAAAGCAAAGGTTCAGGGACTACGTAATCGAGAATTTAAAGGAAAAGGGAATAGAAGCGAGAGTTGAGCGCACCAAGGATGGCAAAAATGATAACGTGATCGTTGGTGATCCAACAACTGCAACAGCAGTTTTTACCGCGCATTACGATACCCCCGCAAGATCCCTGTTTCCCAATATAATGATACCCAAAAACAAGCTCTTGTTTTATTCGTATCAGTTCGTTCCGATCATATTCTTGCTCATCATTTCCTTTACCTTGGCTCATATTGTCGGCAACGTGCTTCTTAATGATGAAAGTGCATATTATTTCACGTTCCTTATCTCCTATTATTCAATTTTCTTCGGAATGATGCGCGGCTCTAAAAACAAGGTTAACTATAACGATAATACCTCGGGCGTAGCCACAGTTATGTCGATAATTGAAGGTTTGAGCGCCGAGGAGCTCACCAGAACAGCATTTATTCTTTTCGACAATGAAGAGAAGGGTAAAAAGGGTTCGGCGGCTTATTTCAAGGATCATAAGGATGCAATTAAGGATAAATTCCTTATCAATTTCGATTGCGTCGGTAACGGTAATAACGTTATATTTATTGCTCAAAAGGATGCCGTTGGCTCTGAAGAGTTCAAAACACTTGCGGAATCATTTGGTGCTAATGACAAGTTTACGCTTGATTTTTGCACACATAAGGAAGCACAGTCAAATTCCGATCATAAAAATTTCCCCAAGGGAGTAGCATGCGTGGCTTGCAAGAAAACTAATCGCGGATTGCTCTATACTCCGTATATACATACCCCTAAGGATATCGTTGCGGAAAACGGTAATATAGATTATTTGTCTAAAAACACAATCGAATTTATAAGAAAAACGCATTAATATTCGGTTAATTTCGACAATTATTTACTTTTCTTGCCAAAAGTATTGCCAATTTGTGAATTGTATGTTATAATTCTTCTACTTCAAGCTCATTTCATAACAAAAATGAATAATATGCAACAATTGTTAATTTTATTCAAAATATTGGTGCAAAAGCACATAGAATGGAGATAAAAATGGCTGAAAAGAAAAGAAAACGTCGCTGGGGAGACCGTCCCGAGGGTAGAAAACTCAGAACTATCGATCCTATCATTAAGATGATGCCTTATATTATGAAAAGGCGTAGTGACTCTCAAAACTTTTTTACCGAGAAGCTCGATATTACCGAGGCGGAAAAGTTTTGCCGTGAACAAACAAGAGCAGGAAAAACCAATTTTTCAATGCTTCACGTCATCATTGCCTCCTATATTAGAGTAGTTTCTCAGCGTCCTGCAATCAACCGATTCGTTAGTGGACAAAAGATCTATGCGCGCAATAACATCGAGGTTCTTATGACAATTAAGAAGAAGATGGCGCTTGACGGCGAGGAAACAAGTATCAAGGTTGAATTTGAACCTACCGATACCATTTATGACGTATATGAAAAGTTTAATAAAATAGTTGAAGAGAATAAGGTCGAAGAGGGCGAAAACGATATGGAAAAGCTCAACAAGCTTCTTCTTCATATCCCCGGCTTCTTGCTTCGATTCACGATTTCCTTCCTCAACGGACTTGACTATTTGGGATTGCTTCCTCAATCCATTGTTAGGCTCAGTCCTTTTCATGGCTCAATGATCATCACCTCTATGGGATCCTTGGGCATCCGTCCTATCTACCATCATATCTACGATTTCGGTAATCTTCCCGTATTCGTGGCATACGGCGCAAAGCAGCGCGGCGTAAAGATGGATGACGACGGAAGCGTTAAGAAATATAGATACATAGAAATGAAGGTTACGACCGACGAAAGAATTTGTGACGGATATTACTATGCCTCCGCATTCAAGATGATGAAAAAGATTTTTGAAAACCCGAGAGTCCTTGAAAATCCTCCGGAGCAGGTTATTGAAGATATCGAATAATAATAAAAAGATCCAACGTTGCGTTGGATCTTTTTTTGCCATTTATTGCTTGCTTTATCATGAATAAATAAACACCTCCCAAGGCAATACTTTTTATAATCAAATCAAAGAATTGTTGGGGTGTTTATTATGTATAACAAGGTAGAAATATGCGGTGTAAATACGTCAAAGCTTGAGATTTTGAGTGATGAGGAAAAACGCGAGCTGCTCCTTAAAACAAAGGAGGGCGACCTAATCTCCCGAGAAAGACTGATATACGGAAATTTGCGACTTGTCCTAAGCGTTATCCAAAGATTTATGAATAGAAACGAGAATGTTGACGATCTCTTTCAGGTCGGATGTGTTGGTCTGATCAAGGCGGTGGACAATTTTAATACCGATCTCGACGTAAAGTTTTCAACCTACGCTGTACCCATGATCATCGGCGAGGTAAGAAGATATCTAAGGGATAATAGCAGTATCCGAATAAGTCGCTCCCTCAAGGATCTTGCCTATCACGCATTGAGTGTGAGAGAACAGCTGTCAAGAGAAAACGAGAATGAACCGACGGTCGAACAAATATCGCAAAAGCTTGGCGTTGAGAAGGAGTCGATCGTACGGGCAATGGAGGCAATGGTAGCGCCAATATCCCTCTACGAGCCCGTCTATACCGACAACGGTGACTCCATCTTCGTCATAGATCAGCTGAGCGATTCGACCTCGGGCGAAGAAAGATGGCTTGAGAGCATAGCACTCAGGGAGGCAATGAATGCACTCAGCGAAAGGGAACGATCTATAATATATATGAGGTTCTATAAAAATCGAACGCAAATGGAGATAGCTGCCCATATCGGTATATCGCAGGCGCAGGTTTCACGCATTGAGAAGGGCGCACTTGAGCGAATGAGAAGGCAATTTTAGCCGTTTATTATCATAATTTCAATAATCGCATAATATGTTAAGGAAGAAAGTGTTTTTCTTCCTTATATCTTTTTTGGAGGGTAGATTATGCAGGATAATAGATTTATTTGTTCCGGCACCACAAGAGATACGGTGTGCATCGACGTAAATCGGGTGCTCGATTCATGTAGAGATAGGGATTGCTATGAAAACGTGCAAGTATTCTTGACCAATTTCGGCAACGAAATTATCGAGAGAACAGGAAACATTAGAGTAAAGGATTCGTGCATTGCTTGGAGCAATATAACGGTCGATCCAATTGCATTCAATAAGGGATTCTATTCAGTAAACATTAGACTTTATATCAAGATCACCTTCGAGGCATGCTTGGCCCCCGGTAGGGTTCAGGAATTCGACGGTGTAGCCGTTGTTGATAAGAACGTTATCCTTTATGGCGGCGAGAGCCACTTGAATGTATTCAAGAGCAACGGAACTAACGGCTTTTGCGAAGGTCCTACAGATCTTTGCTGCTGCGAGGGCAACGTACCCACAGCCGTTGTAGAGGTTGTAGATCCGATTATTTTGAATGCCAAGATAATTGAAAAGAGAAATGATAATCATTGCCATTGCTGCTGCAGCTGCGGTGATATTCCCGAATCCGTAACCCGTAACGTAAACGGAATGCTTA
>JAZRCO010000112.1:0-5569 GCA_045659855.1 Eubacteriales bacterium
GAACGGAAACAAGGTTCTTTGCGCAAATACTAAGGTTTTCTCGCTTATCGGTCTTACACCCGATACGGAGTACACTCTTACGAGTGATGCCATGAGCGATGAGCTTAAGTTTAGAACAGCCAAGGACACCTGCGTTGTTAACGTTAGAGATTTCGGCGCTATCGGTGACGGCATTGCCGACGATACCCAAAGTATTCAAACTGCTATCAACTGCCTCCCCCGTGGAGCAAAGCTCTACTTCCCTGCGGGAGATTATCTTACGGCTCCTCTTTGCTTGAAGAGCCATATGACTCTCGAGCTTAGCGATGGTGCAACGATCCTCGGTCACACCGATACGAGCCGCTATCCCGTTGTTCCGGGTCATACCGTTGATATGATCAGCGGTGAGGAGATCGAATTCGGATCTTGGGAGGGCAACTCCGTAAGAATGCACCAAGCTCTTATTTTCGCCGAATATGCCGAGGATATTACCATTGTTGGACCCGGTACCGTTGACGGAAATGCTCAAAATTCAATTTGGTGGCAAAATCCAAAGGCGCCCATTGGACGTCCCCGACTTCTCTTCTTTAACCGTTGCGACGGAGTGAGAGTACACGGCATCACCGCGCAAAACTCCGCTTCATGGCAGCTTCATCCCTACTATTCAAAGAATATCGATTTTCTTGATATATCAATCTTTGCTCCCAAGGACAGTCCCAATACGGACGCAATAGATCCCGAATCCTGTGACGAGGTCAATATCATCGGCTGTAAATTCAGCGTTGGCGACGACTGCATCGCAATTAAATCGTCAAAGATCGATCTTGCAAGAAAATATAAGACTCCCGCAAACCGCCATACGGTTAGAAACTGCTTGATGCAATTCGGACACGGTGCTATTACTCTCGGTAGCGAGATGAGTGGCGGCGTTACAAACCTCACAGTTAACCGCTGTGTATTCAGACAAACTGACCGCGGTCTTAGAATCAAGACTCGCCGCGGACGCGGAAAATATGCCGTTATCGACGGTGTTGTATTCGAAAACATTAAAATGGAGAGAGTTATTACTCCCATTGCTATCAATATGTGGTATAACTGCTGTGATCCCGACCGTTATTCTCAATACGTTTGGCATCGCGAGCCGTTACTCGTTGACGACCGTACTCCCTACCTCGGAACGTTCACGTTCCGCAATATGGAGTGCACCGACTGTGAAGCGGCAGCATGCTACTGCGACGGTCTGCCCGAGCAGCCCATCAAATCCATCACATTTGAAAATATCAAGTTCACCTACGCAAGCGATGCTAAGCCATCAAAGCCCATCATGAAAAACTTTGCCGAGCCGACCTGCAAGCTTGGGCTCTATCTCGACAACGTTGAAACCGTTAACATTAAGAACGTTTCACTAGAGGGCAACGAGGGTGACGACCTCATCGCCAACCACGTTGGCACAATAAACAAGCAATAAGAAGAAAGGATGCTTTTATGTACTCAAGAATTGACGCATATATTGAAAAATTAATGAATTGCTCAACTCCCGATGCGCCGATTTGGAACATTGAAAGCATCAGACAGGGCAAAAAGCCGCATTGGAACTACATTGACGGCTGTATGATCACCGCCCTTCTTGAAATAGAAAAAATAACTAAAAATCCAAGATATTTCGATTTCGCCGAGAATTTCGTTGATTACTACGTTTTCGATGACGGCACGATCCGTGGCTATGACATCGAAAAGTATAATCTTGACGATCTCAACGAAGGAAGAGTTCTCTTTGAGCTTTATGAAAGGACGGGCAAAGAAAAATACCGTCTTGCGATAGAGCATCAGGCACTTCAGCTTAAGAATCAACCGAGAACCTGCACGAATAACTTTTGGCACAAGCTCATCTATCCCAACCAAATTTGGCTTGACGGTCTTTATATGGCGCAGGTATTTAGCACAAAGTATCAAAAGTATCGCGGTGAAAAAGATTATTCCGACATCCTCATGCAAATAAAGAACGTTCGCAAGTACATGTTCAACGAAAGCGACGGACTCTATTATCACGGTCTTGACTGCTCAAAATCAATCTTTTGGGCGGACAAGGAAACGGGACTTTCCAAAAACTATTGGTTGAGAGCTATCGGCTGGTACACCGTTGCAATGATCGACATTATTGAGATCGTTGACGACGAAAATGCGAGAGCCGAAATCGCAAGCATCTTCTCCGAGCTGATGCATTCCGTTATTCGCTATCGCGATGATGAGAGCAAGATGTATTATCAGGTTGTTAATATGGGATCACGCGAGGGCAATTACCTCGAAACGAGTGGCTCCTCAATGCTCGCCTATGCGATGCTCAAGGGCGCGCGCCTCGGTATCATTCCCTCCCAGTTTGCTATCTACGGAAAAGAAACCTTTGACGGCATTTGCAATAGATATTTGCAAATCAAGGAGGACGGAGATCTCAATCTCTCGGGAATTTGCCTTGTGGCAGGTCTTGGTCCCGCAAATAACATGCGACGCGACGGCTCGTTTGAATATTACATATCCGAGCCCATCGTTGAAAACGATGCGAAGGGCGTTGCACCGTTTATTCTTTGCTACACTGAAATATTACGAAATCTATAAGGAAGATCATTATGAAGTTAATGGTTCGCGCACATGACCTTGGCGTCAAGGGCGCACAAAATATTAATCAAAGACTCCACGAGCTTTCCCTTGACGGCGTTCAGCTCGTTGTCTATAAATCTATTGAGGGTGTTTCCTATTCACCTTCTTCACTCTCCGCCGAGCAAGCAAGGGACATTTCAAATGCTATTAAGAGTGGCGGCAAGGATATTGCTCTTATTGGAGCATATTTCAATCCCGTTCATCCCAATACATCTAAAATCGAAAACGGTGTTGCCGTATTTAAGGACTACATTTCGCTTGCGAAGGATCTCGGCTGCGACTATGTTGGTAGCGAAACGGGATCGTATCAGGGTGAGCCGTGGATATATCATCCAATGAATCACTCCGATGAAGCACTCGACAGGGTAGTTTCCACCTTTGACGAGCTTGCCGATTTTGCCGAGCAAAAAGGAGTTAATATCGCTATGGAGGGCGCATTCGGTCACGTTTGTCACACTCCTGAGCGTCTTTTTGAAGCAGTGGGACGCATTGGCAAAAGCAATATTAAGTTCATTTTCGATCTTTATAACTACCTCGATATCTCAAACGTAGATACGGCATACGATATTTTGGAAAGAGGTCTTTCCCTCTTTGGAGATAGAATACTTCTCTTCCACATCAAGGATTTTACCGTTGAGGACGGAAAGCTCAAGCAATGCGGCGTTGGCAAGGGCGTTCTCGATTTTGAAAAAATTCTTAGCAAAATTTACACAAGCAACAATGATGCGGTTTTGGTTTTAGAGGGCACGGTCGGTGACGATCTTCCCTTGGCAATCTCTCATCTACACGATATAATGAACAAAATTCAAAATGACGGTATCGTCATTAAGTAAAGGAGCATTATGGCATACTTATCTCTAAAGGAAATCAACAAAATTTATCCCAACGGCTTCCATGCCGTCCACAATTTCAATCTCGAGATCGAGCAGGGCGAATTCATCGTCTTCGTTGGTCCCTCGGGCTGCGGTAAATCCACCACTCTCCGTATGATCGCAGGTCTTGAAGATATCAGTAAGGGAGAATTTTTCATAGATGGCAAATATGCCAACGAGATGCGTCCACGTGAGCGTGGAGTTGCAATGGTATTCCAAAGCTATGCGCTCTATCCCCACCTCTCCGTTTACGATAACCTCGCATTCGGTCTTTCCCTTCAGGGTATTGACGACGATATCATCGAGGAAAAGGTTCTCGCAACCGCAAAGATCCTCGGTCTTAGCGACTATCTCGACAGAAAGCCGAGAGCTCTTTCGGGCGGTCAGCGACAAAGAGTTGCCGTTGGTAGAGCTATTATCCGTAAGGTTGGTATCTTCCTTATGGACGAGCCCCTCTCCAACCTCGACGCTAAGCAGCGTGTAACAATGCGTTCCGAAATTACCGATATTCATAAGAAGGTTGGTTCAACAACAATTTACGTTACTCACGACCAAACCGAGGCCATGACAATGGCTGACAGAATCGTTGTTATGAAGGACGGCTATATTCAGCAGGTGGGTAATCCCTATGAGCTTTACTTCAAGCCCGTTAACCTCTTCGTTGCAGGATTCATCGGCGAGCCGCCCATGAACTTTGTTCGCACAACTGTTTCGAACTCCTGCGTTGAGATCGGTGGTGGAAAGCATGATCTCTCCCTCGTTATTGGTGACGATATCAAGAATTATGAGGGTAAGGAAATCATTGTTGGCTTCCGTCCTGAGGCAATTTCCCTTTCCAACGTTGACAACTCCTTCAAGATGAGTGCAACGGTTGAGCTCACCGAGCTTCTCGGTGACAACACAAATGTTTACGTCGATATGGGCAATGACAAGGTTATCCTCAAGGTCGATCCGCACGATACTCCTAAGATGGATACAAGCATTACATACTACGTGCCTCACAAGAGCATCTATCTCTTTGATGCAGTTACTGAGGATATTATCAACAAGTATTGATCAAACAAATAAATTAAGGGGACTTCCTTTGAAGTCCCCCTTGTTTTTTATTTTATTAGAAATTGAAATATCTAAGAGCGTTATGGTAGCAAATGCCCGAAACGATTTCGGTGAGTCTATCCATATCCTCGGGATATTCGCCCTCGTCAACCCATTTACCGATGAGGTTACAAAGTATTCTTCTGAAATACTCGTGTCTGGGATAAGAAACGAAGGAACGGCTATCGGTAAGCATACCTACGAAGCGTGCGAGCATGCCGAGATTTGCAAGTGCCTGCATTTGTGCTTCCATACCGTCGCGCTGATCATTGAACCACCAGCCCGATCCAAACTGAATCTTGCCCGCAACGGGTGCCTTTTGGAAGTTGCCGAGCATAGTGCCCAAAACGTAATTATCTTTGGGATTAAGTGTGTAAAGAATAGTTTTGGGAAGGCAATCTCTATATTCAAGAGAATCCATAAACTTAGAAAGGTTTTCAGCGATGCAAAGGTCGTTGATGGAGTCAAAGCCAACGTCCGCACCGAGCTTTTCGTACATTCTTCTATTATTGTTACGAAGTGCGCCGATGTGGAGCTGCATTGCCCAGCCGAGTCTTGTATATTCCTCAGCGCAAACTGTGAGCATTGCGGTCTTGAATGCATCAATTTCTGCGTCGGTAAGCTCACCGCCCGCCATTCTCTTATTGAATGCCGCTTCAGCGTCGCCTACTCCAAAGGGCACGTATTCAAGCGCATGGTCGGAAAGACGGCAACCGTGATCGTGGAAATACTGAATTCTTGCTCTCATCCAAGCAACGAGCTCGCCGTAGGTCTTAACGCCTGTTTGCTCGATATAAGGAATGAACGTTTCCTTGCCAATCTCAACCGCCTTATCGGGACGGAAGGTTGGAAGAACCTTGGTAGAAAAGCTCTTGAGAGCTGCGTGGTATTCAAGTGTGTCGACGGGATCGTCTGTGGTGCAGATAAAGTCGGAGGCCAAGCGGTCTTAGGAAGACAATTTCATAAAT
>JAZRCO010000113.1:0-2929 GCA_045659855.1 Eubacteriales bacterium
CAACAAGACCGTACAGAAGTTAACAACATAAAAACCACCCAACTTCGGGTGGTTTTTTTATTATAGCTATTAAATTAATACTGACGTCCCCAAACGACCATATGCTTTGCGGGCTTTCCGCAGCAAGCGCAAACGTCGCTGAGCTTTTCTTCATTGAAGGGAATGCAACGGGACTTAACGCCACCTGTTTCGTCCTTGATTCTATCCTCGCACTCAACCTCGCCACACCACATTGCCTTAATGTAGCCGGGCTTGTTTGCCGCTATGTCAAGGAATTCCTCAAAATTCAAGGCAACGTGTGTCTTTTCCTCGAGGTTCTTTCTCACGCGATCACAAAGCTCGTCGTGAACCTGCTTGAGCATTGCCTCAACCTCGTTTACAACGTTGTCAAGGGAAACGAACTTCTTCTCTCTTGTAACGCGGCTAACGAGCACGCAAGAATTGTTTTCGATATCCTTGGGGCCGATTTCAAGACGAACGGGAACACCCTTCATCTCGTACTGGCTAAACTTCCAACCTGTTGATTGGTCGCTATCGTCGAGCTTAACTCTAAACTTCTTTGCAAGCTCTCTCTTGATCTCGTCCGCCTTTTCAAGAACGCCCTCCTTGTGCTGTGCAACGGGGATGATGGCGAGCTGAATGGGAGCGATTGCGGGGGGGAGGATAAGACCGTTATCGTCGCCGTGAGTCATAATGATCGCACCTATCATTCTTGTGGAAACACCCCAAGATGTTTGGTGGGGATATCTCACGGTGTTATCTCTACCTGCGAAGGTGATGTCGAATGCCTTGGCAAAGCCGTCACCGAAGTAGTGAGTAGTACCGCCCTGGAGCGCAACGCCGTTGTGCATCATGGGCTCGATCGTATAGGTTTCCTCGGCACCTGCAAACTTTTCTTTGTCGGTCTTGCGGCCTGTGATGGCGGGAATAGCGAGGGCATCACGGTAGAAATCCTCATAAACCTTGAGCATGGTGAGTGTTTCTTCTCTTGCTTCCTCGGCTGTTTCGTGCATTGTGTGACCTTCCTGCCACAAGAACTCACTTGTGCGGAGGAAGGGACGTGTTGTCTTTTCCCAACGAACCACCGAGCACCACTGATTGTAGAGCTTGGGGAGGTCGCGGTATGAGTGGATAACGTTTTTGAAATGCTCGCAGAAGAGCGTTTCGGAGGTGGGACGAACAACAAGTCTTTCAGCGAGCTTGTTTTGTCCGCCGATGGTTACCCATGCGCATTCGGGAGCAAAGCCCTCAACGTGATCCTTTTCTCTTTGCAAGAGGGATTCAGGAATGAACATAGGCATATATACGTTTTCGTGACCGAGCTCCTTAAAGCGAGCGTCGAGTCCCTTTTGTATATTTTCCCAAATTGCGTAACCGTATGGACGGAATATCATGCAACCCTTAACGCTGGAATAGTCCATAAGCTCTGCTTTTTTGCAAATATCGGTGTACCACTGGGTGAAGTCAACGTCCATGGACGTGATTTGTTCAACTAATTTCTTTTCCTTTGCCATTTTTCAATGCCTTTGACCTTATAACCACTATAAAGTCGGGACGTCTTGCCTTGAATTTACCCGAGGGCAGAGCAAAACACCCACCAAATGAGATAAAATGTGAATATAGCCCACACTTACCTATTATAATAAAATATGATACCATATTTTTTTAATTTTGTCAACGGGGAGTAAAATTTATGTTGAGAAAAAGAGTAAATTTATTCGGCGTGTGGATCGACGATATTTCGCTTGGCGGAGCACTGCTTCTCGCCGAGAAAAGTCTTGCCGAGAACGGAAAAGCGAGGAGCTTTTTCACACCGAATTTAGAGATGATCGCGGCGGCGAGAGGGGACAAAAGGATAAAAAAGCTACTAAACATGTCCTCGGTGGCATTGCCCGACGGATTTTCTCTTAAAATAATAGCAAAGGCACTCGGCAAGGAGATCGTAAATACAGTGCCGGGAATAGATTTTGGTGAGGAGCTTTTTGAACTTGCGCAAAAGCTTGGCGCGGGCGTGTTTTTGCTCGGCGGAAGAAGGGGAGTCGCCAAGGAGGCGGCGAGGCGTCTAAGGTTAAGGTATCCGAAGCTGAATATTTGCGGCACGCATCACGGCTATTTCGAGTCGGGCGGTGAGGGAGACGTTCTTGATGCGATAGAGCGCTCGGGCCCGCAAATCCTTATCGTGTGCCGTGGCTTTCCGAGGCAGGAGAGCTTTGCGGCGAAATGCATTATGGGAGCATTGCCGAGCATCAAGGTGGTTGCTTGCCTTGGCGGTGCGCTCGACGTTTGGTCGGGACGCTCGGAGCGAGCACCGAAGCTTATGAGGAAGATACACCTTGAATGGCTATATCGAGTGGCAAGGGAGCCAAAGCGCCTTTCGCGACTGTTTAGTGCGCTTTACTCCTTGCAAAAATGAGTGAAGCAGGAATGAAAGACCAAAAAAGAGCATATAATCAAACAGACATATGCTCTAAAGGGAGGATTTATTAAATGTTTATCTATTCACTTCATGCAAATACCGTAAAATTTTTCGCCGTTATATGCTTAGCCCTTGTGGCGCTCATCACACTTATCGCCTTTGTTCCGAGCTACATTGTTAGCGACGACTCATCGCCCGTTGGCGTTGAGGTGTCCTATAATTACGATAAGATAAAGTCCAACGAGGATAGGATCGGCTTTATCAAGCAGTTCGGTTGGGAGGTTTCGCCAGAGGCGATAAAGGAGCAGGAGGTACTTATACCCAAGGAGTTCGATAAGATATTTTCCGCATACAACGAGATTCAAAGAAGGCAGGGGCTCGATCTCTCGACCTTTAAGAAAAAGAGTGTGATGAGGTACACCTATGCCGTAACGAATTATCCCGATTATGAGGGCGAGGTGTATATTAATATCCTCGTTTACCGTAACACCGTTATTGGCGGCGACGTTTGCT
>JAZRCO010000114.1:0-2859 GCA_045659855.1 Eubacteriales bacterium
TGTCTTCCTAAGACCGCTTGGCCTCCGACTTCCGTTGTTGGACGCAGCGTCCATTTCAAGCACGTCGGTGGTTGAGCCGTTTTCGATGGCAAGGCATGACGGACATACTCCGCAGGGGTTGCCGTCGATCACGTTTTCACAGTTGACTACCTTTGCAAGTATCTTTGCACAGGTGGTCTTACCCGTTCCTCTTGAGCCGCAAAAAAGATAAGCGTGGTTAAATCTACCCTCGCTTGCCTCCTGACGCAAAATAGAGGTAATATGATCCTGTCCGCACACCTCCGAAAAGGTCTTGGGACGCCATTTTCTATATAGTGCCTGATGCATAAATACCTCCTAAAAAATTAAAAACAAAAAGCCACAAAATAAGACCATACACCTTAAGATCGAACATCGCCCCTATGCGACGAACGCATCTGCTACTCAAGGCAGGCGCCCTCGCGGCACACCGGAGAGATCGCTTAGTGCTGCTTGGTTCCCCACCTGACACATTTCACAATTTCCGATTGCGCAAGACCCACCTCTCAACACAGCAGAATACGACACAGACCATAAAAGCTCAGCCCTCAAAAAAGGAATGAACCCCTGCTGTAGCGGATTTCAGGTACAGGGCTCCGCTAATTCCCCGGCTGGTATGGCCTTATTTCGTGGCTTTTACAATACTGATATATTGTATCATATTTTTACTCCTTTTGCAAGTGATTTTTGCGATTTTATTTGCACTTAACAAAATATATTTTCATATAATGAACATTAGCAAATATTTTTCGGAGGTTATTATGAGCGATAATGTCTTAAACGGCTATTTAATTGTGAAGTCGTCCACCGCAAGTGGCGCTATTCCCGTTGAAAACGTGACGGTGGTGGTCAGCGGCATCGAGGAGGAAAACAGTGACGTTCTCATCTCCTTACTCACTGATCGTAGCGGTCTTACCGAGAAGATAAGTCTTCCCGCCCCCTCGATCGACCTTGCCAATGCGCCATCCCCTCCCTCAAAGCCATATTATAACTACAGCATCGACGTTTACAAGGAGGGCTATTATCCGCAGCACTACAACAAGGTGCCGATTTTTGAGGGCATTACGGCAGTTCAAAACGCACGCCTGATACCGATTGCGGAATTTGATGGAAAAGACCCGCATTACACGCCAAATCAAGTGTTCGACGAATATGAAAATCCCAATTTATAGGAGGAATTATGCCTGAATTTCCAACCATTCCCGAATTTGTTACCGTTCACCTCGGCGCGCCCGACGAGAATGCGCCAAACGTGACCGTTCCGTTTATCGAATACATAAGCAACGTCGCGTCAAGTGAAATCTATCCATCGTGGCCCGATAGCGCCGTGAGAGCGAATATTTATGCGCAAATATCTTTTGCTCTGAATCGTATATACACCCAGTTTTATCGCTCACGCGGATACGATTTCGACATTACCAATTCAACCGCCTTCGACCAAAGCTTCGTTAACGGTCGCAATATTTTCGAAAATATTAATAGGACTGTTTCAAGCGTTTTCAACTCCTACGTCCGCAGGCGAGGAAATATAGAGCCCCTGCTTACCGCATACTGTGACGGCATCAAGGTCGTTTGCAATGGGCTCTCGCAATGGGGCTCGGTATCCCTTGCCGAGCAGGGATTTACTCCCTATGAGATACTCACCTATTACTATGGAGATAATATCGACATCATCACAGGCGTTGCCGTTGACGGAGCAACTCCGTCCGCACCCGCGGTTTCCCTGTCTCTCGGCTCGTCGGGTGACAACGTGCGGTTGCTTCAGCTCCGACTGAACAGAATATCGAGCAACTATCCCCTCATTCCGAAAATTGCGGCAATTGACGGAATTTTCGCCGAGGACACACAAGCGGCACTAAAGACCTTTCAAGAGATCTTCGGTCTTGAGCCGACGGGTGTTGCCGACAGTGGCACTTGGTACACCGTGATTCGAATATACAACGCGGTCAAGCGCCTCAACGAGCTCGATAGCGAGGGCATAAAGCTCGACGAGATCACTAAGCAGTATCCCGGTGCGCTCGCGCTTGGCTCGGTCGGTCTTGGAGTGAGCAATCTCCAGTATTTCCTTTCATACCTCTCCCAATTTTATAACGATATCCCTCCCGTCACCATCGACGGCATCTTTGGAAACGAAACGAGGGATGCCGTTATTGCCGCGCAACGCACCTTTGGAATGACGGAGGACGGTGTTGTGGGAGAGTTGACTTGGAATGCCATATACAACGCATATCGCGGCATCGTTGCCGAGATACCGCTAGAATACGTGGAGGGCAACGTTCTTCCTTACCCCGGTACACTACTAAGGATCGGCTCCGACAACGATTCCGTGCTCCTTCTTCAGCAATACATCAACACGATAGCACGTGTCTATCCCGAGGTGAACAGCGTTGAGCTAACGGGCTATTTCGGCACGCAAACCGATCGAGCCGTCAAGGCGATACAAGAGCTATCGGGACTCGATCCTAACGGTCTTGTTGGCGCGATAACGTGGGATGCGACGATCTCGCTTTACAGTGATATAGTCAACGGCTCCCGTCTTGGTAGCGGTCAATATCCCGGCTTTGAGATAGGAGGTGTATGATATGTCACGAGAGTTTACCGAAAGAGATGCAATAAGACAGCTTCAGACCTATTTGCGTGCTCAAACCCTCATAGACGCAAGCGCACCCATAATCGCAGTTGACGGAATTTTCGACAACGCAACAAAAAACGCACTCATCGATTTTCAGCTTCGAAACGGATTGCCCCCAACGGGTATCGCCGATGCTAAATCTTGGGATCTCCTTTACTCGCAATACCTTGATATTCTCAAGCTCTCTTCGCTTCCAAACCCCATAATCC
>JAZRCO010000115.1:0-22699 GCA_045659855.1 Eubacteriales bacterium
AGCCGCAGCAACAACTACCTTTTTGCCGTCCTGACGAAGCTTATTGGAAATCTTTCCAATAGATGTGGTTTTACCCGCACCGTTTACACCAATTACAAGGATTACAGAGGGCTTTGTGTCAAGCACAAGAGGTCCACCCTCACCAATCATTTCTTTAAGAGTATTCTTCAAAAATGCTCTTACTTGATCAGCATCTTTTATCTTTTCTTCTTTAATATCCTTACGAAGTTTTTCAATTATTTCATCCGTTGCACCGGCTCCTACGTCGGCGCAAATAAGCATTTCCTCAAGCTCTTCAAGAAGATCCTCATCAACCTTTGTAAATGCTTTAAGCATTTGGTCAATCGGCTTGAAAAGTGCGTTCTTTGTCTTTTGAAGTCCTGCCTTTAATTTATCCAAAAATCCCATCCCAATCTCCTTCCTTCTTCTTTGCTATGTCGGCAACGTTCAAAGAGAGAATCTTTGAAATACCGTGCTCGGGCATGGTTACGCCGTAAAGACGGTTTGCACTCTCCATCGTACCTCGTCTGTGAGTGATGAGAATGGACTGCGTGCCGCCCCTATATTTTTTGATGTACTCGGAGAATCTCGATACGTTCGCCTCGTCAAGAGCCGCCTCGATCTCGTCGAGAATACAGAATGGCGTGGGATTTACCTGAAGAACGGCAAAGAACAACGCTATCGGAATGAACGCCTGCTCGCCGCCCGAAAGCTGCATAAGATTCTTGATGTTCTTTCCGGGAGGCGCCGCCTTAATCTCGATTCCGCAGTTGAGAACGTCCTCGGGATCGGAGAGCTGAAGCTCGGCATAGCCGCCGCCGAAGAGCTCTACGAATACTCTATTGAAGTTTTCGTTTATCTTGTTAAAGGACTCGATGAACGAGGTCTTCATCTCCTCGTCAAGCTGAGCAATGATCTTTTCAAGCTCGGTCTTGGAGGCATTAAGATCTCGAATTTGCTTGTCCATATAATCGTATCTTTCCTTGACCTCTTTATATTTATTCACCGCGTCAAGGTCAACGTGTCCTATTGCACGAAGCTTGTTCTTGCAATCGGTTTGTATTTTGGCAATCTCGGGGCGCTGTTCGGCAGTGATCTCCTCATAGCCAAGCTCCATCGCTTGATTACGTGTGAGCTCGTGGTCGTCCCAAAGCTTGCTTGAGAGCTTATCGTACTCGTTTCTAAGGTTGGCGAGCTTATTCTCGTTGAGCATATTGTCCTTAACGAGAACGTCCTTGCTATCGAGCTTTTCCTTGAGCTTTGCGTTGATAGCGTTTATCTTCTTCTCGTATTCGGTACCGTTCTCTTCAAGACGGGCTCTATCCGCGTTGAGCTGCTCGAGCTTTTCCTGTCCCTGCTTGAGCAGTTCAAGATTTTCTTCCTTTTGCTTTTCAAGCTCAACGAGCTTTTCGTTGTACTCCTTAACCTTGGCGTCCTGATCCTCGATATCGCTCTTCAAGGACTCGATATGCTCCCTTGCCTTCTCTATGAGAAGGTTTTCGGTTTCGATATCCTTTTGGAGCTCGTTTATGCGGATAAATATCGACGTTATCTTTTGAGAGAGCTCATCCTTGGTATCGGAGAGCTCGTTCTTATCGATATCCTTATCGGTTCTTATCTCGCTTATCGCCTTTATCTTTTCGTCATATGCGGAGATCTGCTCGGTCAACGACGCATAGTCCTCATCGTATCTCTCGCGCATTCTAACGATATTGTCATAATCCTCTTGGAGCTTATCCATAAGAGTCTTATTCGCCTCGATCTTCGCATTTATTTGCTGGAGCTTAGTATTCTCGGTTCCCGCCATAAGAGCGATGATCTTTTTTCTATCCTCAAGGGCTTTGATTTCAAGCTCGGTCTTTTCGATATCTCCAAGCAAGCTCTTGTGCGTTTCGGAGAGTCTTGAAACGGACTCCTCGATCCTCTTGCACTCGTCCTCGAGCTTCTTTATCTCGCCCGCACGGGAGAGGATGCTTTGACCGTGCTTTACGGAGCCGCCCGTGAACGAGCCGCCCACGTTGATTTGCTGACCGTCAAGCGTGATGGCTCTCACCTTGTACTTGAGCGCCTTTGCCATTTCGGTTGCATTGTCAATATTATCGAACACCGCAATTCTTCCAAGCATATAGGAAACGATGTTCAAGTATTCACTCTTGGTGCTAACAAGGTCGTCGGCAAACGCGATAAATCCGCGGAAGCCCGATGCCTCCTTCATCTCCTGCGAGATGGTGGGCGCCTTGATGGCGGTTATGGGCATAAAGGTAGCTCTACCCTGCTCGTTTCTCTTGAGAGCGAGCATAGCCGCCTTGGCAACTGCCTCGTTTTCAACAACGATGTTTTGAATGGACGCGCCAAGACTCGTTTCAACGGCGATAACATATTTTTCATCTACCGAGATGAGCTTGGAGATGGGGCCGTATATCTTGCCCACACTTGAGCCGTCGGCTCCTGTGAGCTTGCCCTCGCCGTAGGACTTCATCACGAAGCGAACGCTATTGTTATAGCCCTCGAACTGATCGTCCATCGCCTTGTAGGTATCTATTCTTTGCTTTGTGGACTGCAACTGAAGCTTCTTTTGGTTGAGATCATCGTCAAGTCCCTCCTTTTGTTGGAGAACTCTATGCAAATTCTCACTAAGCTCGTCTATCTTGCCATCACTCTTTGCGATATCCTCATTGTAGCCGTCAACCGTGCGTTGCGCCTGCTTTTGAGCTTTCGTGAGCTCATCGTCTATTCTCGCATACTCCTGCATTTCGGCAACGAGTGTATCGTTCTTATCGTTATCGTTCATCTTTGCGTTTTCGATAACGGAAAGACGCACCTTGAGCTGCATTTGCTCGCTTTCGAGCGCACGCATATCGCCAAAGGCAACTGCGATCTCGTTTTCAAGACGGGCGATCTCCTTTTCAAGACGCTCTATCTCGAGCTCCGCCTCGTCATGCTCGTTGAACTTGAGCTTTGCCTCCTCCTTGATCTCCTCGATGCGTGCGAGGTGGTTGGTAATCTCAACGTTTTGCGCCTCGATGCTCGCTCTTATCGACGCCTTGGTGTCGCCCGTGGAATCGATGAGGGCGCGAATATGTAACGCATCGTTCTCGTTTACACGGTGCGTGCTCTCAAGGGCGTGATTGATATCGGTTTGCTCGCGAATCTGTGTGAGGAGCTTTTCGGATTCGTATCTATTGAGTGCCGATGCCTCGGTGATACGGTCTCTTTGCGCCTCGTAGGAAGCGATCGCCTCCTCGGCAAGCTGAAGCTCAAAGCTCGACTGCTTGTAGAGATTCTCAAAGCGTGCTATATCGTTTCTATATCTTTCAGTATCGTAGAACCAAAGCTGAACGTCAACCTTCTTCTTGGTTTCAAGAAGCTCGATTGCTCTCTTTGCCTTTTCAGCTTCCTTTTCAAGCGGACCGACCTGTGCGCTGATCTCAACGAAGATATCGTTAACACGAGTCATATTGTCCTCGGTCTGCGAGAGCTTTCTCTCACTCTCCGTCTTCTTGTGACGGAATTTCGCAATGCCCGATGCGTCCTCGAAGATGCTTCTTCTATCCTCGCTCTTTCGGGAGATGATTTCGGCGATCTTACCCTGACCGATGATGGAATAGCCCTCTCTACCGATACCGGTATTCATAAAGAGCTCATATATGTCACGAAGGCGCACTGCCCTCTTGTTGATGAAATATTCACTCTCGCCCGAACGGTAGTAGCGACGGGTAACGATGACCTCGTCGTAGGGTGCGTCAAGACGGTTTTCGGGGTCGGTGTTGTCAAATGTGACCGAAACCTCAGCAAAGCCCATGGGCTTTCTCGAATCGGCACCGCCGAAGATAACGTCCTCCATCTTGGTGGAACGCAAGCTCTTTGACGAGATCTCACCGAGAACCCAACGCATCGCGTCGGAGATATTGGATTTTCCGCTTCCGTTAGGACCAACGATTACGGTTGCTCCGTGCTCAAAGCTCAGCTTTGTTTTATCAGGGAATGACTTAAATCCCTGCATTTCAAGACTCTTTAAATACAAAGTCATATCCTCCTATTTTTCAGGATGATTTGTGGTAAATATAATTTAGATTAAATCTATTATTATATTATACCTCAAAAGTTCGTCTTTTTCAAGAACTTTTACTCGCTTTATTGCATATTTTTGAGAAATTTTCTCAATATTTTTTCGTTTTTGACCGACCACCTTGGACGTTTCCCCTCTCGGGCAGTAGACGGTGATGGATGCGGGCATTTTTTCGCTTGGAATCCCGTCGAGCTCGCGTTCGATTTTGTCGTAATAGAGAGCGCTCATGGCGAGCTCTCCGATGGCGCTGTGATTGGCGCCGCCTGCAACATGGGACTCGTCGGAAAGGTTTTCGCCCGCACAAAGACCGACTCTTATGCAGGGGATGCCTCTCTCGGCGAACACCTTGAGCGCCTCCTTGGCGCGCTCCACCGCCTCCTCATTCGTGAGTGCACGGTATTCTCCGCTATGCATCATGGCGCAAAGCTCGGTGTCGTAGAACACCACGGTGGGATATATTCTCGCACCGTCGGCACCCATCTCGCATATTTTCATTGCGGTGTAGACCTCTTTTTCGGGTGTGGAGTCGGGCAGTCCTATCATCATTTGACCGATGAGTGAGAATCCCCTCTCCTTTATCATTTTGCACGCCTCCTCGGCGCATTTTGCACTATGTCCTCGCTTGGATGCGGCGAGCACGCCGTCGTCCATGCTTTGAAGACCGAGCTCGATCGTTTCAACGGAGTAGCTAGACAAAATATCAAGTATCTCCCCGTCGATATAATCGGGTCTTGTGGAGAGTCGAATCGCTCTTACAAGCCCACGCTCTATATATCTCTTGGCAAGGGAGAGCAGCTCGATCATAAGGGATCTATCGATTCCCGTGAACGATCCGCCAAAGAACGCTATCTCAACGTAATCCTCCCCGCAGGTGGTGGAGAGGACCTCGTCGATCTCTCTTTCGACCTTGCTTATAACAAAGCTCATCTTGCCCGAAATTGAGCGCTGATTGCAAAAAACGCACATATTCGGACAGCCCAGATGTGGTATAAAAACGGGTATATTTATATGTCTCACAACGATTTTCTCTCCTTTCACACATTCTCAAAAAAGCAAGAAAGGGAATCGGGTAAAATACACGATTCCAATTCTCGATACAGTTATATTTCGCCAAAGAGCGAAAGCGCCTCCTTAGCCGCGTTTTGCTCCGCTTCCCTCTTGGTCTTTCCCGTACCTCTACCGATGATATTCGAGTTGAGACGCGCCTCAACGTCAAATACCTTTTCGTGGTCGGGACCGCTTGAGCCGATCATAATATAGGTGAGAGTATCAACTCCCGATTGCTGAATGATCTGTTGAAGCTCGGATTTGTAGTCTCTAACGACCTTTCCCCTTCTCCAAGCGTCAAGCTCCTTTTCAAAGAAGGGATGCATGAGTCTTGCGATAAATTCCATTCTATTGGGAGCACCGTCAATATATATCGCTCCAAGAAGTGCCTCAAAGGTGTTCTCAAGCAAGGATTTTCTCTCTCTTGCATTGTTCTTCTCCTCACCGTTGCCAAGGAAAAGGAATTCTCCAAGTTCAAACACCTTGGCATATGAAGAAAGTGCGTCACGGCAAACTATCACCGCTCTGCGACGGGTGAGCTCACCCTCGGGATAATCGGGATACTTGTTGAAAAGGTAATCAGCCGCAATATTGGAAAGCACACTGTCGCCAAGGAATTCAAGACGCTCGTTGCATTCAACGGTAATTCCCTTCAATTTGAGCTCGTTGGAATATGAGGAATGCGTGAGAGCAGTTTTCAAATGATTGATATTCTTAAAGCTATATCCGATCTTTTGCTCAAGCTCGTGCAAGTTGCTTTTATGCATAAGTAAACATTCCTTTCTTATTTTTTCATTTCACTAACGACCCTGTCGATCGTCTCAAGAGCACGGCTTGCGATGACCTCGTTCTTTGCGCTCTTGCCACCCTTGACTCTGTAGCCAAGCGGCTCTATTATGCCGAAATTGGCGTTCATGGGAACGAACTTGCCCATACTGCCGTTCTTAACGTAGCTTGCCATTGCGCCTATCATCGTGGTGTCGGGGAAAATTACTCCATCCTCACCGAGCGCTCTTGCGGCGGCATTTATTCCTGCAACGAGTCCACTTCCGGCAGACTCTATATAACCCTCAACGCCCGTCATTTGACCTGCAAAAAAGACGTTAGGATTCTTTATCATTGAATAGTCGTTATTAAGAAGCCCGGGGGAGTTGAGATAGGTGTTTCTATGCATTATGCCATATCTTAAAAACTCCGCATTTTCAAGACCGGGTATCATTCTAAACACCCTTCTTTGCTCGGGGAACGTGAGGTGAGTTTGGAAGCCCACTATGTTATACATAGTGCCCTCCTTGTTCTCCTTGCGAAGCTGTACCACCGCAAATGACTCCTTGCCCGTTCTCGGGTCAACAAGTCCAACGGGTTTAAGGGGCCCGTAGCACAACGTGTCGTAGCCACGCTTTGCCATGACCTCAACGGGCATGCAGCCCTCGAAAACGTTGAGCTTTTTCTTTTGCTCCTCGCGGTCGAATTCCTTTATCTCCGCTTCCTTTGCACCGATGAGCTCGGTGTAAAAGGCATCGTACTGCTCACGGGTCATCGGGCAGTTGATATAATCCGCATCTCCCTTATCGTAACGGGATGCGAAGAACGCAACGTCCATATCGATGCTCGAAAAATCAACGATGGGAGCGGCGGCATCAAAGAAGTGAAGACCCGAGCATCCGAGCTCGTTCTCGATATATTCCGCCATTGCGTCGCTCGTGAGAGGACCCGTTGCCACAACGGTTATCTCGTTCTCATTGATTTGAGTCATCTCGCCCTCGATCACCTCGATGAGAGGATGATTCTTTATCTTTTCGGTAATGAATGCCGAAAACAGCTCCCTATCCACCGCAAGAGCCGAGCCCGCGGGTACCTTGGTCGCCTCAGCCGCCATCATAATGAGTGAATCAAGACGGCGCATCTCCTCCTTGAGAAGTCCAACGGCATTGATAATACTGTCGCTTCTCAACGAGTTTGAGCAAACCAACTCGGCAAATCCTTCGCTGTGATGTGCGGGTGTATATTTGTGCGGCTTCATCTCGTAGATGCGAACTCTTATTCCACGGTTGGCGATTTGCCAAGCCGCCTCACATCCTGCAAGACCTGCACCGTATACGTTTACAAATTTATTCTCTAACATTTTTTACTTATTCGTCCTGTTCTTTAAGGGGCTCGCATTCCTTCTTGTAGCCACACGCCTTATCCGCACAAACGAGAAGATTCTTACCCTTCTTTCTAAAGAGTATCTTGCCGCATTCGGGGCAGTTCTCGCTTGAGGGCATATCCCATGACGAGAAGTTACACTTGGGATAGTGCTCGCAGCTATAGAATACAGTCTTGTTTCTACCGTATTTGGTAATTACCTTACCGCCACAGGTAGGACAAGGAACGTCAAGCTCCTTGGTTTTTGTCTTAATGAATTTACATGCGGGATATTTCGAGCAAGCATAAAAGCTACCGTATCTACTTGTACGAAGAACCATATCCGAGCCGCATTTTTCACATTTGAAATCGGCAATAGTTTCCTTCTTTGGCTCCTTCTTCTCCTCGGGTGCGCTTTGCTCACTCTCGGTGTTCAAGGGCTTGGTATTTCTACATTTGGGGAAGTTGGGACATGCGGCAAACTTGCCGAATTTGCTTGTTCTAATTACCATTCTGCTTCCGCATTTATCGCAAATGATGTCCGTTTCTTCAACGGGGATCTTAATCTCCTCGGAGCCGATCTTATCGCTCGCCTTTTCAAGATCGACCTTAAAGTCGTTCCAAAAATCACCGAGCACGTCAAGATAGTTGAGCTTGCCCGCCTCTATCTTGTCAAGGTCAGTTTCCATATTTGCAGTAAAGCGATAGTCAACAACGTCGTGGAAGTTCTCCTCCATAATCTTGGTAGTAAGCGTACCAAGGGACGTGGGTACGAGGAGCTTACCGTCACGGCGAACGTAGTTTCTCGCAATAATCGTTGTGATGATGGGAGTGTAGGTACTCGGTCTTCCGATACCCTTATCCTCAAGGAATTTAATAAGAGATGCTTCTGTATATCTCGGGGGTGCTTCGGTAAAGTGCTTTTCGGGAAGTACCTTTTCAAGCGTGAGCTTTTCGCCGTCCTTAAGCGCGGGAATTCTAATATCCCTCACTACCGCCACGTCGTCGCTTGAGCTTTCTACTACCTCGGTCGCCTCGTGAACCGCCATATATCCCTGGAATGCTACCGTATATCCGCTTGCACGGAAAATATATCCGCTATTTTCAAAATCCGCAGTGATGGTATGGAGCTTTGCGGACTGCATTTGAGATGCAACAAATCTCTCCCAAATGAGCTTATAGAGCTTATACTGATCGGGTGTGAGCGCCTTTCTTATAAGCGCAGGTGTGAGCTCGACCTTTGAGGGTCTAATCGCCTCGTGAGCATCCTGAGAGCTCTTGTTTGCCTTGAACGTTCTTGGAGTCTTGGGGGCATATTCCTCACCGTACTTTTCAACAATGAATGCCTTTGCGGATGCCTGTGCCTCCTCGGAGATTCTAAGAGAGTCAGTTCTCATATATGTGATAAGACCCTGAATGCCTCCAAGCTCGTTTCCGAGGTTAACGCCCTCGTAGAGCTCCTGAGCAACACGCATCGTGCGTGCGGACTGGAAGTTGAGCTTGTTGGATGCCTCCTGCTGCATTGTGGAGGTCGTGAACGGAGGTGCGGGGAGCTTTTGCTTGCTTGATTTCTTAACCGCCTTAACGGAAAATTCAGCGCTTCTCACAGCATCGAGCACCTTGTTCGTTTCACTCTCGTTATTGAGTCGGATCTTACCGTTATCGTCACCGAAGAAACGAACGGAAACCATGCTTCCCTCCTCGGTCTTGAGCTGTGCCTCAATTGTCCAATATTCAACGGGAGTAAACTCGCTTATCTCCTGCTCTCTCTCAACGATAATTCTCGTTGCAACGGATTGAACGCGTCCTGCGGAGAGTCCGCTCTTTATAGTTTTCCAAAGCAAGGGACTGATCTTGTAACCGACGATTCGGTCAAGAAGTCTTCTTGTTTGCTGCGCGTTAACAAGATTCATATCGATATTTCTCGGCTCCTTGATAGCCGCCTTTACAACGCTGGGTGTAATCTCGTTAAAGCCGACTCTAAGAGTCTTTTCCACGGGAATACCGAGCACCGTTGCAAGATGCCAAGCAATCGCCTCGCCCTCGCGGTCAGGGTCAGTTGCGAGAAAGACCTTTTTCGCCTTCTTCGCTTCCTTCTTGATCTCCTTGATAAGATCGCCCTTACCTCTGATGTTTATATAATGCGCTTCAAAACAGTTTTCAATATCAACGCCAAAGGTACTTTTCGGAAGATCGCGAAGATGTCCCTTTGACGCCATTACCTTATAATTGGAGCCGAGATATTTCTTTATCGGGCCCACCTTTGTGGGTGATTCCACTATAACAAGATTTGCCATGTTCTTTCCTTTCGTTTTGTGCGTGGTTATTTTCTAATATACATACCGCCGGGCAACGAGCTCACAAGTCCCTTTATCTCAAGGATAGTAAGCGTTGCCATTACCGTGCCAATACCATATCCGTTTTTGACGATCATATCGACTGTAACGGGCTTGTTGCACGGAAGGTCGTTAAATATTCTTCTTTGCTCCTCGCTAAGGGAGTCGAGCGCGCTCTGATCGACCGTCGATACGTCGCGTGGCTCATTTACCGCTTGCGTATTTTCCTTTGCCGATGCAGTTTTCTGCAAGGAGTTATCGCTCTGCTCGTTCATCCTCTTCATCTTGGGAGCCGAGTAGTAGTCGCTATTTTGCTCCGCATTGTTGTTAAGCTGATTGTTGAGCTTCTTGAGAAGATCTGCGGGTGCTTCCTTCGGGCCCTTGCCGTGACAGCTTCCGCTGATTCCGAGATCGTTTAAGATGCCGTTGTCAAACTCAGAGCTAAGCTCACCGTGCTTAAGTCTTACGGGATCGACAAGCGACGAGCGATTTTCAAAATAATACTGTAAAACGTCGCGTGCGCAGGTTATTGCGGTGGCTCCGTTTTTGATGAGATGATTTGGCCCTGCGCTCATCGGCTCTTCGATGCTACCCGGGAGTGCATAGACCGTTCTTGATTGCTCCGCGGCGCAATCCGCCGTTATAAGAGCTCCGCTCTTGAGTGGAGCTTCAATTATCAACGTTCCCTCGCTGAGCGCACTGATTATTGCGTTTCGCTCGGGGAAATTGTTCTTAAAGGGTTCGGTTCCGGGATGAAATGGTGTGAGAATTGCTCCGTTTTCGCAAATATGCTTGCGAAGCTTTCTATGCTGCTTGGGATAGATCACGTCGATTCCGCAGCCAAGAACGGCAACAGTCGTTCCTCTTGCACCGATCGCTCCCGCGTGTGCGACACTATCGATTCCGAGTGCCATTCCACTCACGATAACGGCGCCCGCCGAGGCAAGCTCATATGCTATTTTATAGCCCGATCGCATTCCGTATTCCGTCATAAGACGGGTACCAACGACCGAAATGCAAAGCTTATTGTTGAGATTGGGGATGTTGCCCATGTAGTAGAGCAATATGGGCGGCTTTTTCATCGCCTTAAGGCCCTCGGGGTAGATGGAATCACCATAGCTCATAATTCCCACTCTATTCCATTTACAGTAATCGTATATGGTTATCGCCTCGTTGAGATCCTTGTTGAGAAGTGCTCTGATCTGCATCTCGCTAAGGTGCTTAACTGCTCTTATTTGCTTTTCGTCGGCACAGTACACCCTATAAGCGGAGCCGCCGAAGGCATCAAGCAAACCCTGAAAGACCGAATTGAGATTGTTCAGTCTAAGTGCAAGCCATATCCAATATATTTTATCCGATTTTTTTAAATCATTACGGTCCATATTTATTACCCGTTAAGTTTAATTTTGTAAAGCTCCCACATGCAAACAGATGCCGCAACCGAGGCGTTGAGGGATTCACTTCCCGCCTCCATGGGAATATAAAGACACTCGTCGCACGCATCGATCACCGCGCCCGAAAGACCGTGTCCCTCGTTGCCGATAACGATGGCGTCTCCCATCTTAAGCTCGATGGAGCCAAGCGCTTTAGCGTCGCTTTGAAGGGCGGCGGCATATACTCTTGAGCCCTCGCTCCTCATATTTGCTATAAGGGCTGCAACGTCGTCAACCTCCACTATCTCCTGGGAGAAAAGTGCTCCCATTGCCGCTCTAACGGTCTTGGGATTGTAGAGATCCGCACAATCCGAGCTTATTATCAATCGGTCGATAGAAAATGCCTTTGCGGTCCTAATTACAGTGCCGAGATTACCCGTGTCGCGAACGCTCTCAAGAATGAGAGTTGTTGCACCCTGAGCGTCCCTTGCAAGCGCCTGCGTGTCGCTTGACATATTGACGTTTTTAAGATTTTGGCACACGGTAACAACTCCCTCGGGAGCTTGCTCGTCGGTGAGCTTTGCAAATGCCTCGTCACTAAGCAAATAGGTCACGCTTGTAAGTCCGCTATTCTTTACGGCGAGCTTTACAGCGTCACTCGCGCTCTCCATGACGAACACGTATTCAATGGATGCGCCCTTTTCCACCGCCTCCGAAAAGAGCTTGATTCCGTCAAAGCGGAAAAGCCCCTCGGCTCTTCTATATTTCTTTTCCTTGAGCTTGGCCATTCGCACAACAAGTGCGTTTGATCTCGATGAAATATACTGCCATTCCATAACCGTTTTGTTCCCTTCGATAAAAGCTTTCCTTGTGAAAATGGAAAAATCAACGACTGCTTCAGTGATTTTTCGACCCTCACAAAATCATTTAAGGGTACATTTTTTGCCCAAAACCAAGCAAAAAATGTACCTATAAATATGACAAAAAACCCGGTGGACCGGGTTTTTGTTCTGATTAAAGAGCTGCCTTTGCCTGCTCTACGAGTGCTGCAAATGCTGCCTTGTCATTAACTGCAAGTTCAGCAAGCATCTTTCTATTGAGGTCAATACCAGCTTTTTTAAGGCCGTGCATAAACTGAGAGTAGTTGATGCCGTTAACCTTTGCCTGAGCATTGATTCTTGCGATCCAAAGAGAACGGAAGTCTCTCTTCTTGAGCTTTCTACCAGCGAATGCGTAGTTACCGCTCTTCATAACAGCTTGCTTAGCCATCTTGAAGTGCTTGGACTTTGCACCCCAGTAACCCTTAGCAGCCTTAAGTACTTTATTTCTTCTCTTGCGAGTCATCATCGCGCCTTTAACTCTTGCCATTTTTCTATCCTCCTAATAAATTCTCAAAGATTATTTCTGAATGAGTGCCTTGTAGTTAGCTGCCATAGCATCGCTAAGGTAACCGTTCACTCTACCCTGTCTAAGTGCCTTACCTGTCTTCTTACCTGTCTTATGACGGCGGAAGCAGTGATTGAGCTTAACCTTACCTGTACCGGTTACAGAAAATCTCTTGGATGAAGCCTTATGTGTTTTGATCTTTCCCATTGTTTTATCTCCTTTAATATCCGCTTTAGTTGCCTAAAGCATTATTTTTATTTTCAGGCAATTGCCTATTGTGTACTGATTTATTTCTTGATCGGTGAGATTACCATGCTGAGAATTCTACCGTCGAGCACGGGCTTTTTGTCAACCGTACCGAGCTCTTCACAAGCTACGCGGAATTTCTCCATAATCTCTGCGCCAAGCGCTTGGTGCGACATTTCTCTTCCCTTAAAGCGAAGAACAACGCGAACCTTGTTGCCGCTCGACAAAAACTTGTGAGCATGCTTAAGCTTTGTTTCGAAATCGTGAGTTTCGATTCGGCAGGAAAGCTGAATCTCCTTGAGCTCAACGACCTGCTGCTTTTTCTTAGCTTCCTTTTCCTTCTTCTCACGTTCAAAACGGAATTTTCCGAAGTTCATGATCTTGCAAACGGGGGGCGTTGCATTTCCTGTCATCAAAACGAGGTCAAGACCGTCGTTGTATGCCATTCTGAGCGCCTGCTCAGTGCTCATGATTCCAAGCTGCTCTCCGTCAGCACCGATAACTCTGATCTCCTTTGCGTCGATCTGTTCGTTAATCAACATATCTTTTGCGTTAGCGATGGGTAAACACCTCCAAAAAAATAAAAGTCGTACGTAGAAACCCCGTACGACACACCAAGCCCTTTTTCGAGCCATTATATCAAAAATATCAACACAAGCGCACTAAAGTGGCAGGGTGAGAACGGGTAGTTCTACTTCATTACTGATGTATTTTACCACAATAGCGCGCTTTTGTCAATAGCTTTTGAAAAATATTTTTTGCTAATTTTTATCTTCCGTTTGGATACTGAATTGCTTGACCGCTTGCAAAAAAGAAATACAAAATATCACTTGAAGTGTCAAGCAAGGCATAGCATACTCTTGAATTTTTTCCGTCATTGAAATAGTCATAATAATAGAATCCCTGCTCCTCTGCAGGAAAATCAAACATCACCTTTCCGTTAATGTGGGAGCTTGCCTCGCAAATTGCCTTGGCTTCGGACGGAATAACACCGTTTGTCAACGTTTTTTCAAGCTCCGCCTCAAGCTCATCATTCACCGAAAAAGCATGGAAGCAAACAGAACCGTCGTATCCTATGTCAGTATAGCTATCAACGAGTAATGCTGATGTCAAGCTGATGCCAAGCCTTTTTTCTACACATCTTAATTCGTTGTGCTTATTCACAAAATCACATCCCAAAAAAGAAGAAACAATAGCACAAAGCAATAGCAACGCAACGATTTTTTGAATTTTAACCATACGACCACCTCCAATTATTGATATTTTAATTCTATCATCCACACATAATTTTGTCAATAATTTTTTGCCTTCTCGTCTTGAAAAAATCGACCGTTTGTGATATGATAATTATATTATAATTAAATGGAGAAAATATGACGAATTTACACGATAGATACTTGAAAGCCAAGAGGGATTTGTTTGAAAAAGCATACGGCGATCTCAACCCCGAGCAGCGCAAGGCGGTCTTCGCCGTTAACGGTCCACTTCTCATCCTTGCGGGTGCGGGAAGCGGCAAAACGACCGTTCTCGTCAAGAGAATCGCTTTCATTATTAAATACGGCAATGCATACGAGAGCAGCTACGTTCCCTTCGACGTTGCCGAGCCCGACATTGCGCGCCTTGAGAACGCGATAAACCTCACAAGAGAGGAGATAGTTCCCCTCCTCAGTCAATTTGTAAGTGAACCCTGCCAGCCCTGGAGAATGCTCGCCATCACCTTTACGAACAAGGCGGCGGGTGAGATCCGTTCAAGAATAAACAATCAGCTTGGTGATAGCAATATTTCAAGCGACATATGGAGTGGCACATTCCACTCGATATGCCTTCGCATTTTGAGAGTGCACGGTGAAAAGATCGGCTATAGCACGGGATTTTCCATATACGATCAGGATGACTCTAAAAAGGCGATAACGACTTGCATGAAGGATCTTGACATCGACGTCAAGAACCTCCCCGTCAAGAACGTGCAAAACACCATCTCTCGCGCAAAGGACAAAATGATAACTCCCGAGGCGTTCTTGCTTGAGGCGGGTAACGATTACCGTCTTAGACAAATCGCCAAAATATATGCGGCATATCAGCAAAAGCTCAAGGCGTCAAATGCGCTTGACTTTGACGATATCATTATGCAAACCGTCATTTTGCTCCGCAATTTTGCCGAGGTAAGAGAATACTATCAAAATCGCTTCCGTTACGTGTGCGTTGACGAGTATCAGGATACTAACGAAGCGCAGTTTGCGCTCACTGCACTCCTCTCGGGCGGCTACGGAAATATAATGGTTGTTGGCGACGACGACCAAAGCATCTACCGCTTCCGCGGTGCAACCATCGAGAACATACTTAACTTCGATAAGACCTTCCCGAGCGCCAAGATCATCCGCCTTGAGCAAAACTACCGTTCAACCCAAAACATTCTCGATGCGGCAAATGCAGTTATCAGAAACAATACGGGCAGAAAGGGCAAAACTCTTTGGACAAATGCGGGCGAGGGCGAGAAGATACATCTCAAAAAGGTCTTCGACCACAACGAAGAAGCAAGATATATTGCCGATAAGATTCAAAGAATGGTTAGCGGCGGCAAGGAGTTCCGCGATTTTGCGCTCCTCTACCGAAACAATGCGCAATCGAGCACCATAGAGCGTACCTTTGCAAAGAGCGGTATCCCCTACCGCATCATCGGCGGCGTTCGCTTTGCGGATAGAAAAGAAATAAAGGATATCGTTGCATACCTTCAGCTCATTCAAAACCACAACGACGACGAGCGCCTTGTTCGTATAATCAACGAGCCCAAGAGAAAGATAGGCGACAAAACGCTCGAGGGCGTTCGTGCGATAGCCCGTGAGAAGGGCTGCTCGATGTTCAAGGTCATCGAGAACGCAAACGAATATACGGCTCTCGGAAAAAGTGCGGACAAGCTCCTTGAGTTTGCCGCTTTGATAAATTATCTCACCTCCCTTGTGAACGAAATGACACTTGAAGCGTTCATCAATCAGGTGATGGATAGGTCGGGCTACCGTCAAATGCTCATCAATGCGGGCGAAGTCGAGCGTGACCGACTTGAAAACCTTGAGGAATTCCTCACGGGTGCTATCGAATATGAAAAGAATTACGTTGACGACGGCTCCTACACCAGCGTGCTTGAGGGCTTTATGGAGGAAACAAGTCTTGTTGCCGACGTTGACCGCTATGACGAAACGGCGGACGCCGTTGTCCTTATGACCGCACACAGCGCAAAGGGACTCGAATTCCCCTACGTCTTCCTTCCGGGTATGGAGGAGGGGCTCTTCCCCTCGATGCAATCCATAACCGCGACGAGTGCGGAGGTGGAGGAGGAGCGCCGTCTTTGCTACGTTGCGATAACGAGAGCGAAAAAGGAGCTCTTCATAGTTCACACCAACCAAAGAATGCTCTACGGAAGAACGCAGTTCAATCCCGAATCACGCTTCCTCAAGGAGATTCCCGAGGAGCTCATCGAGAGAGAAAGATCTCCCTACGATAAGCCCAAAAAGCCCATTTATTCGTATTCGGAAAGCGAATACCGTCCCGTTTACGATACTCTCACCATCAATTCGGCTCCGAAAAGACCCACCCCGAGCGCATCGGGCACGGTGCTTGCCGCGGGCGATAGAGTGTTCCACGCGACCTTTGGCGAGGGCGACGTGATAAGCGTTAAAAAGATGGGCGCGGACTGGCTCTACGAGGTGGTTTTCGATAAGGTCGGCACCAAAAAGCTAATGGCTACCTACGCAAAGCTCAAGAAAATTTAATCGATAAACGAAAGAATCCCGACGGTCATAGGTGACCGTCGGGATATTTTTTTCAATTACCTTGCACTGTTGTCAATTTGCACAGTTACACCATATCCCCCTAACCCAAGGGATCGTGGCGATGAGCTCCATTGCCTCAGTAAGATTATCATAATTATTTCCGTTCAGATAAACGGTATAATAAACACCGTTCGCCGTGTTTCTTTTCCCCGCTATATTTAGCACGATATTCTTGCCAAGATATGCGTTCATATAATCCACAACCATTTGTAGATCCTCTTGCACGGTTGGAGGAGAAAGATAGAGTAAGATCGATTCGTCAATTTTAACCTTAACGTTGCGGTAGCAAGCTGCCGAGGTATCCTGAATATGATCGGTGCCGATTTTCTTTTCGCACTCGGGAGCATCCTCAAAATCATACTTGTCGCATATCTTTATATAGCAATTATCGGCTTTGAAAAAGTTATACGCTATCCGGCCGACGTCGTCCACAGTGAGAATTTTTGCCGCCAACGCCTCCTTCAAGTTAAAGAAACGACCGTATTTATATGCAAGGAGAGTGTTCGTATCGTAATAGGTTATAATGACGTATTCACTGAGCTTATAGGTAAAGGTCCCCGCCTCGTGCTTGCCTGCGTCGAGCATTACAATGCGCGCGCCGTTATAGGTGCCGCCGTCGTATTCGAGCAAGACATCCTCGGCACTCTTCCCCTCTATTTCAAACTGACGAAGATATAGCGTCTTCATTATCCAATCCTCGTTTAGCTGAATACATCCGAGAAGTGCCAAGCAAACGGTAAATAAAGCGAGCAACAAGCAAATTATTCTTCTTTTCATACTATCTCCCTTCTCAAGAAAACGGTGAAGTTTTCTTGATAGTTTTTTGCCTTTCACCCATATATACGAAAATCTTGGCGATTTTTTTCGCCTTTTGAAAAAAATGACAAAAAAGAGCAAGGTAAAATCTTACCCTGCTCTTTATTATCTCGGACAAGAGCCCGTAGATAAATTACATATTGAAAAGATCGATCTTTCTTGAAACGTAGTTGATCATTCTGCGCTGAATGTAGCTTGCGTTTTCGTCAAGGAATTCAGCCGCCTCAGCCATCGAGGATTCGCCCGTGAGTCTATACATATTGAGCGCTCTTGCAAGCTCCTCGTCGCCGTTTCTAACAAGACAGTTTTGAATGTCGGCAAAATCCACGTCGGGAAGCTCAAAGAAAAGCTTCCACGCCTTTTTGGAATGGTGAACCTGAAGGTCGGAGATCATTTTGTAAGCCAAAAGGATCTTGAAAACCTCTTCGGTGCCGAACACGTCCTCGCCCGCCGCAAAAACGCTATTCTTCCAAAGAGCAACGGGGGTTCCCCAACCGTCGATGATAAACTTATTCATTTGCTTATCGATGATGTCGAAGGTGAGGTCATCAACGGAAATTCTCTTCTTCTTTCCGTTAACGTTGAGGAAATAGTTAAGAGGAGACTTGTCCGCCTTTTTGCCGGGGAGCACCTTGAAGGTGTCGATGTATGAGAGATATGCAAGCATTCCCGTGAGAAGCAAGAAAAGAAATGCAACCACAAAAAGAATCACCTTGCTAAAGCCTGCCTCGGTATTAGCGGCAAACACACCGCAAAGGACCGCAAGCACAAGAGCAACCGCCGTTGCCACCCACAAAAGTTTATTAAGTACTGAACTCTTATCCATAGAAAATCTCCAAACTCTTTATAAAAATACTATAGATATATAATATCACATCTTTTTCCCTTTTTCAAGAGAATTTTGAATTTTTTATCATTTGAGGACATATTTTTTATAGCTTGTGTCAACGTATATTTTATAGCTTGAGAGATAGGGCTCAAAATCCGATAAAAGCATATGCTCCCTATCGCAAAACACGATTTGCGCACCCTCCTTGAGCTTGTAAAAAACTTCAAAGCTATTTTGTGGAGTATGTCCGTTAGAGCCGAATATCACAAGATCGCTCTCCCCAAGCTCAAAATCAAAGCTGCCCTCTCTATCAAGATAGCTCCCGAAATACGGACGGCAAAGATACGATATCCTCGAATTGCCAAACGAGTAGCTGAGCGCTACGCTCGGATGGGAATAGTCCGCGCCGTATGCCCGGCGGCTCAGTTTTAATCTTCCGCCGAGGATATCAAGACCCTGCTCTGCATCAAAAACGTAAACCCTTGTTCGACTACCGTTCAGAGCGAGGACGATCGAGCTTAGGTCCGCACTCTCCCTTGCATTTTGCGGCATCGGGAGATACACCGCACGAATCGTAAAATTGCTAGCAAGCTGCTTAAGAGAGGTGTCGTGATAGCTGTGATAATGAGTCAGTATCACGCCGTCTATCTCCGTTTTGCAATTCTCTTTTGCGAGAAGGAGAGCATTGTAGAAGTTGCCGTATCTTCCGTTCGAGGAATCGCAAATATACACTCCCTCACTCGAGGAAAGCACGATGGAGTCCCCAAGCACAAATTCCGACACGGTCGAGCCACTCCTCGAAAGCTCAAAGCCGTATGCATTAACTGTAAAAATCAAGCCGAAAACAAGGCAAGGCATAGCAAGGAGCCATTTTCTCTTTAGCTTTATCGCAAAGAAAAGTAAGGAAAAGAAGAAGGCGAGCGTTACTATAATGCCCGTGCCCGGGTACATAAGCGATGCCGTAACGTTTCCTACGTCCGATATGCGTTCAACTGCGATTAGCATTATTCTACCCACGGTGTTGGCAACAAAAGCGCAAGCCGTGCCGAGCGCCGCAATATCGGATAGCACGAGCGCAAGCAAGGCGAAAAGCAAGAACGCTTCACACATAGCGCCGATAACGATATTGCTAAAGAAGGTTGCCAAAGAGATTTCACCGAAATATACGGTAAGCAAAGGAAGTGTCAAAACAAGCACACAGGCGGAGCTTAGATTCATCGCCAAAAGCTTCTTAAAGAGGAACAGCAATTTCCCCTTTATGCCACGGAACGTGCCATATCTAAAGAATGCGATCCGTCTTTGAATGAACGATGACGCGATAACGCCAAAGGTGGATGCAAAGGAGAGCTGAAAGCCAACGTCGAGAAGTGCCGAGGGTGAGATAAACGATATTACCGAGGCGGCAACAAATAGCGAGGTCATCGTGTCCGCACTTCCGTGAAGGATGGATGAAAGATATACCATCCAAAGCATAATGAGCGCCCTGCACGACGAGAGCTGAAAGCCCGTTAGCGCAATGTAGAAAAGCGATGCCCCCGTGAGCACTATGATGCGAGGAATCGGTAGCACGCACAGCTTTCTTAACAAGCGGTCGAGCAATCCGATAAGTATCGCAACGTGCATTCCGCTAAGCGCAAGCATATGGTAAACTCCCGCGCGCCTAAAATCCCTCAGTATGCTATCGGAGAGATGCTCCCTATTTCCAAGCAAAAGTGCGCTCGCAAGGTCGCCGACGTTTTTGCGCAAGATCACTCTCAGTGCGCCCGACCATCTCGCATTGAGCTTTAATAGAGCAATTCGAGGTATAAACTCTTCAGGTAGCGATGTGATATCCTCCTCGCTCCCAAGCGTGCATATAAGAGGATAGTCATATTCGTTATTATTTTTCAAGAGCTTTGCATCCTCATAGGCGGCTAGCTCGCTAAATTTTGCATTGGCGCTAAAGAAATCGCCCTCCTCAAGCTCTAGGGGAAAATCGGTGACCAATACCGCGCAAATATTTACGCGCTCACCGTCAATACGCTCTATTCTAATAATGCTCTCGCTCATATAGGGATACCGAACCGAGCTGTCCAACACGTAGCCCTCTATCACGCGCTCACCCGAATATTTTTCAACAAGACCTTTATTTTTCAATATCAGAAGCTCGCCCCGTGCTCCGCCGAGCAATGAAGCCACAACGGCAAGTATTATGAGAGTTTTGAGTTTTTTGGAGTAGCCACCGATCCTCTTTCGAAATACCAAGCAAATAGCCGAGGCAAGAAATGAAAAAGCCACAGAAATAAGGAAAGCTCCCTTTATTCCCGCAAGCAAAAACAGTAAAAATACTATTAATATAAGTATGAAATATCTCTTACTGAACGCGTTCATTTTAAGACCTCGAAAAATTTAGAAATTATTGTTGACAAATCAATAAAAAGTATGTATAATAATTGTGCGTGGGCTTTGATGCATATATTTTGCATATTTATGCCGTGCACATCTATTAATCAGATTACACACAGTTTAAGGAGATTATTATGTTTGAAAAAGTAAAACAGATTCTTATCGATGAGCTTCAGGTTGAAGAAAATCTCATCACTCTCGACGCTGAACTCGCTAACGATCTTGGTATCAACTCTATCGAGCTCGCTGACCTCGTTATGATTTGTGAAGATAAGTTCGATATTGAAATCAGTGATGACAATATCGGTCAGTTCGTTACTATCCGCGACGTTGTTAATTATCTTGAAACACTTTAATTAAACAAAGAATAAACGAAACGGTCTGTCATGCAATTGCGTGCAGACCGTTTCGTTTTTTATTATCTTCTCGACTTAAAGAAGCTTGAGAGGAGCTCCCTGCTCTCCTCCTCGAGCGGCCCTCTCTCAACACGGACCTTGTATAGAAGAGGATAGGAATTGAGATTGATAACACTGCCGAGCGCTCCCGCATTTGCGTCCTTGGCGGCAAAATATACGCAACCAAGTCTTGCGTTAAGTATAGCACCCGCACACATGGGACAGGGCTCAAGTGTTACGTACATCTCGCAATCACTTAGGCGCCAGCGACCGAGTCTTTGGCAAGCTCTTTCGATAGCCAAGACCTCAGCATGAGCGGTGGCACTGTTGCCCGCCTCCCTCTCGTTATAACCTTCGGCGATTACCTCGCCGTCCTTCACTATGACCGCCCCGACGGGCACGTCGCCCGCCTCATATGCCCTTTTGGCATTTTCGAGAGCCAACATCATAAATTTATCCTTCATAATTTCACACTCATAATAATCAAACTTATCATCGTAAAAAGCGAATAGATAGCAAATAATGCTATACCGACGCAAAAGAATCCCGAAGCTCGCTCCCTAACGCTAAGTGGAAGCACCTCGTTGCCGTTCTCGTCGGGTTTGAGAACAAAAGGAGAGATAGCTCTTCTTTTTTTCTTATATGCGTATATGCAAAATCCCACAAGCGAGATTATTGCAAACGCGATTATCACCGTGTCCGTGTATGCAAAGTAAAGCTCCTTTGCCCCCTGCCCGTGCTTGTAGGACACAATATCGCCAACGGCGGCAACACCGTTGTTTATCAAATGCAGAGCGATGGGCAAGGCAATATTCTTCGTTTCGGTATATACCCAAGCGAAAAGCAAGCCCGCGACAAAGGTGTAAAGCAGCTGCTCAACGTTTGAGTGCATCAGTGCAAACAGGATCGCACTAATAATTATCGCCGTACCGTTTCCGTAGGGCGTGAGTGCCTTGCACACAGTACCCCTAAAAAGATACTCCTCGACCACTGCGGGAATGAGCACGCTATAGGCAAGATATATCACTATTTGATAGGGATGCTCAAGCTCCACGCTCCAAAGGAAGTCCGAGCTAAATTCGGAATATCCCCAAGCATCTACAAGGAAAAAGTTGAGATATGCCGAAAGCAATGTGCCTCCAAGCGCTATTCCCATAGCAAGCACCGTGGGAAAAGCACCGAGCGCCTCGCTCTCCCTCGGGAGATATATCTCGACGCTTGCATTTTTATTCATTTTATTGAATATATTCACAGGAATTGCAAAGCTGAGGAAATATACGGCACATTCCCCTATCAAAATCGCCGCATCGAGCGTCCGACTGTCGCCGAGTGCTACCGCAAGTCCCGTTTCGAGTAGGGAGAGGACCGTGCCAAGCACCGCAATCAATCCTTGATTGATAAGGAGCACAATTCCTATTCTATTCATTAAAGCGGTATAGACCGTTTTGCTTTGTTTGTTCATATGTATCTCACGTTACTGAATTATTTTTACCACCGCAATAATCAAGGTGCAGGCAATAAACAGTATCATAAGGGGCGAGAAGAACTCCTTGGTCTTCTCCCTCCTCTTAAGCGGAATCACCTCTTCGCCGTCCTCACCGGGAAGCATTTCGAGCTGATGCGCATATTTTCTTTTTTTCTCCATATATTCATCATACCTACCCTCAACGGCAGCTTCGATCTCCTCGTCCTTGTTCTGCATCTTTCTCTGATGGATCAAATAAACAAGGCAAAAAGCAAATACAAAGAACGATATAACCGCCCTGCCCGCCATAAAGGTTATCGCCGCATCCTCGGATACACGGTACTGTATCAGCGTGCCGATAACAGCCAAAAGGTTAAATACGAAGTGAAATGCCATTG